>NZ_FPLG01000061.1:0-4653 GCF_900120065.1 Moritella viscosa | reverse complement strand
AGGAGCCAATTGGCTCCTTTTTGTTTTTAAATTTCCCTTCAAATTATTCCCTCTTAGAATTATTTTTCAACTTATTTCACTATTTCCAATACTTACATTGCCCTTTAATTTTTTTATGCAGTATACTTAGCGACGAAATTAAAGAGACATTAAAGATTAAGGACAAAGAGTGAATCCTATCGTAAAATCGTTTAAGTATGGTGAACATACAGTTACATTAGAGACAGGTGTTATTGCACGTCAAGCAACAGCAGCTGTAATGGCAAGCATCGGTGATACTTCTGTTTTAGTAAGTGTTGTTGGTAAAAAACAAGCTGAAGCTGGTCGTGATTTCTTCCCGCTAACAGTGAACTACCAAGAACGTACTTACGCTGCAGGTAAGATCCCTGGTGGTTTCTTCAAACGTGAAGGCCGTCCAAGTGAAGGCGAGACTTTAACATGTCGCCTTATCGACCGTCCAATCCGTCCACTATTTCCTGCTGGCTTCAAAAATGAAGTACAAGTAGTTGCTACTGTTGTATCTGTTAACCCTGAAATTCAACCTGATTTGGTTGCATTAATCGGTGTTTCAGCTGCATTAAGTATCTCTGGTATGCCGTTCAATGGCCCAATTGGTGCTGCACGTATCGGTTTCCAAAATGACGAATACATTCTTAACCCTTCAACATCTGAGTTAGCAGAAAGCCAACTAGATTTAGTTGTTGCCGGTACTGAAAATGCAGTATTGATGGTTGAGTCTGAAGCTGAAATTCTAAGCGAAGAACAAATGCTAGGCGCGGTTATGTATGGCCACGAGCAAATGCAAGTTGTTATTGAAGCTGTTAAAGAATTTGCGGCTGAAGTTAATACACCTAAATGGGATTGGACTGCACCAGTAGTAAACACTGAGCTTAAAGCGAAAATCGCTGAACTAGCATCTGGCGAACTTTCTGAAGCGTACCAAATCCAAGAAAAAACTGAACGTTACGCTAAAGTTGGTGGCATCAAGTCAGCAGCAATCGCTAAACTTCAAGAAGAAAACGAAGAACTAAACACGCGTGAAGCGGGCGACCTACTTGCTTCTTTAGAAAAGAACATCGTACGTAATCGTATTCTTGATGGCGAACCACGTATTGATGGTCGTGATCCAGAAATGATCCGTGCACTAAGCGTAATGACTGGCGTTCTACCACGTACACACGGTAGCTCACTATTCACACGTGGCGAAACGCAAGCGTTAGTAACTGCAACGCTAGGTACAGAACGTGATGCTCAACGTATCGACAGTCTAACTGGCGAAACGATTGACCGTTTCCTAATGCACTACAACTTCCCTCCTTACTGTGTTGGTGAAACTGGTATGGTTGGTTCGCCTAAACGTCGTGAGATTGGTCACGGTCGTCTAGCGAAACGTGGTGTTTTAGCTGTTATGCCAAATGCAGATGAATTCCCGTACACAGTACGTGTTGTATCTGAAATTACTGAATCTAACGGTTCAAGCTCAATGGCTTCTGTATGTGGTACTTCGTTAGCACTTATGGATGCTGGTGTGCCAATCAAGGCTTCTGTTGCGGGTATCGCAATGGGTCTAGTACTTGACGGTGACCGTAGCGTAGTTCTTTCTGACATTCTTGGTGATGAAGATCACTTAGGTGACATGGACTTTAAAGTTGCAGGTTCAAGCGCTGGTATCACAGCACTACAGATGGATATCAAAATTGAAGGTATCACTAAAGATATTATGCAGAAAGCGCTTGTACAAGCAAAAGCTGCACGTCTACACATCTTAAGTGTTATGGATCAAGCTATCGCAACTAACCGTGATGACGTATCTGAATTCGCACCGCGTATTCATACAATCAAAATCAGCACGGACAAGATCAAAGATATCATCGGTAAAGGTGGCGCAACAATCCGTGCTCTTACTGAAGAAACTGGTACTACGATCGAAATCGAAGATGATGGTACAGTGAAAATTGCAGCGACAAGTGGCGAACAAGCACAAGCAGCAATCGAACGTATTCACCAACTAACAGCTGAAGTTGAAGTTGGTCAAATCTACGAAGGTAAAGTTGTACGTCTAGCTGACTTCGGCGCATTTGTTAACATCTTACCTGGTAAAGATGGCTTAGTTCATATCTCGCAAATTACGCAAGAACGTGTGAACAAAGTTGCAGATCACCTGTCTGTAGAACAAGTAGTTAAAGTTAAAGTTCTAGAAGTAGACCGTCAAGGTCGTATCCGTCTAAGTATTAAAGAAGCAATGGACGCTCCAGCAGCGCCTGCTGAGCAACCAGTTAGCGAATAACTTGTTGTTATATTTAGATTGATTATTTTAAGGAGCGTTGATACGCTCCTTTTTTATATCTGCAAAAAATAAGTGGTTTAATTATGAAAAGATGTCTTACTTTATTCATTACTGCAGCCTTACTTTCTGGTTGTAGTTCATTATCGGGGTCTTTTTCGGCTGATGACCGCACGCCTTCTGAATTAATTCTCGCTGAACCACTACAAGTTAATTATCAAACCGAAATTATGTTAATGCGTTATAGTCAACTTATCCTTGACGCGAAAGATGATAGGGTTCGTCAAGCGCGTTATTTTTATGAACGTGGTTTACTTGCTGATAGCATGGGGTTGCGTTCACTGGCTCATGCTGATTTTCAACGTGCATTAACATTACAGCCAGACTTTGTGCCTGCTTATAATTTTATTGGTTTGTATATGACACAGACCGAGCAGTTTGATGAAGCATTTGATGCCTATGATTCAATCGCGCAATTAGACCCTGAAAATAATTACGTATTACTCAATCGTGGCATCGCGTTGTATTATGGCGAACGTTATGCATTAGCTGTTGATGATCTTGTCAGTGCTTATGATGAAGCACCTAACGACCCATTTAGAACGTTGTGGTTGTATTACCCTGAATATCAAATTAATGCAGAACAAGCGTTAAAATCAGTTAAAGAACGTTATGAGCAACACATTGATGATAGTTGGTCATGGAATATCGTCGCGCTCTATACACAAGCGATAAATGAAACTCAATTGTTGGATAAATTACTCGATGGACTGGATAAGCATGAACGAACTTATAACAAAGTATTGGCGCACCGTTTAACAGAAGCGTACTTTTATCTGGGTAAATATAAGTTGTTAATGAATGACAACAGTGCAGCAGAAAGCTATTTCAAATTGGCATTAAGTAATAATGTGTATGAATTTATCGAGCATGGCTATGCTCGTTTAGAACTGGCAAGATTAGCAAGTAACCGCTAATAAGAGCTAATGCCTCCCAGCTTACCCCCTTGAAATAACAAAAGGGGGCTAGGATGGGGTTATGACGTCACTGTCTCTAATCCTGCTATTTGGTGCCAATAACCATTACATTCGCGATCTAGTTGCAAGTCGAATTTAATATTTTGTTCCGCAGCTTGTTTAAACTGAGCGAGTGTTTGGAATGCAGACTCCCCTAACGGACTCACACGCACTACATCCACCAAATCCTGCATACTTGCCACATCATTCAATAGGTTATATTTGTAGCCCGACATAGTTTGAATACCATTGATGGTGAACAACTCTTTATTGTCTTGGCTATATACCGGCTTGCCATTGGCATGATTAATACAGCAAAGCTCACAATCATCTTTTGCTCTGTTTTCTGAACGAGCAGTAAAACAACGGGCAGAATAGGCCAGTGGTAAATGTCCATGGGCAAAGACTTCTATTTCAAATTGGTCACGAATGTTCAGCAGTTTACTGTCCTCTTGTAGTTGCACTAGCCAGTCTCGTGACAACTCAACAGGCATAACCCAACGCTGCATACCTTTATTGACTAATAACTGTAGTACTTGAGCGTTATAGACATTAAGCGCATGACCACAAACAAAGGGGGTTTTGGCTTCGGCTAATAAGTTGATTGCGCCAAAGTCATTGGCTTCAACAATAAAATCACCATTTTCACAGTATTTACGGAGAATATTAACTTCTGATGGTGCTTCTAATAGCGCCATGGTCGAGATCACCACTTGTTTACCTGAATTCGCTATTTCTTTAGCTAGTCCTAACCAGTCTTTGGGTTTCAGCTCGCGGCGCTTACTGCAAACGGTTTCGCCAAGATAAATAATATCAGCCTGTGAATTCATCGCCGCTGTATAAAAATCTTCAACTTGTTGTTTTGGCCAATAATATAAAATTGGTCCTAATGCGTATTTCATATAATTCTCACTAATGCCAATTATTGCCAATCTCTATGATAAGCACCAAGGGTAGTACTCGTGCCTTCAGAGAGTTGATCGAGCTGTTTATTCCAAGCTGCTTCTACCTGATACTTATCTGGATCTTGTTGATAACGATCGATAGCGGCACGCCATACGCGAGTCACTTGTTCTGTATAAGCGGGACTGCGTTGGCGTCCTTCGATTTTCACAGCTGAAATATTTGCTTGTGCAAGTTCTGGTATTAACGCAAGGGTATTTAAGCTAGTTGGCTCTTCCAGTGCATGAAACACTTTGCCGTCGACATTAAAACGGCCCTTACAAAGTGTCGGGTAGCCGGTTTTTTCATCGGGTTGGTAGCGGTCAATAAGTACGCCATTTAAGCGTGACTCTAGGCCTTTTTCGGTTTCTTGCCAGCGTACATATTTTGCTGGCGAACAAGCACCTACTG
>NZ_FPLG01000071.1:0-5361 GCF_900120065.1 Moritella viscosa | reverse complement strand
CGACGTTTTGCTGGTTTTACCCAAGCAATGGAAGAAGCGGGTTTAGCCATTAACCCGAAATGGATTACAGCGGGTGACTTTGAATGTGAAGGTGGTGAAAAAGCCTTTGCCGAAATGTATGGTAACGGACCACTACCATCCGCTTTATTTGTGTGTAATGACATGATGGCGATGAGTGTAATAAATAGCGCAAGTAAAAAGGGTATTTCAGTACCCGGAGACTTGTCTATTATCGGCTACGATGATATTAAACTCGCTAAATATATTACCCCCTCATTAACGACTATTCACCAGCCTAAACATCGCTTAGGGCAAAAAGCAGTAGATATGTTGCTCGAACAAATTAATTCAAAGACTGAAAGTAACCTGATTATTGAATTAGAGCCTACCCTTATCGAACGAGATAGTGTTAAAGCATTAAATTAGTGGATAACGATTTTATTGAATCGTTGATATAGAGATTGTAATTCAGCTGGATACCACTGTGCTCATCTATAAATGCAACATAATATTCCACTTTATCTCATAAACTGCAATTTCAATCGGTAGTTTAATGTCACTATTGTATGGGGTTTCACTATCGCGTAAATTACGATTAAATTTTGATTTTAAAGTGTTTATTCTAATTGATAATGTTTAAAATTAAAGAGTAATTGTGATGAGTTTTCTATAATTCACTCACTCTTACAATCAAGGATTTATAAGCTGTTACCTTGGTAGTTGGAGGCTATTGTTATTACGTTAGTTATCCGTTGTACGGTTTTATAGCGTAGTGCATTTTTAAAGAGGGATGAAAGATGAAGTGTTGTGAAAATGCGATAGTGAAAAGAGTGAATCGAAATTGGTTTGAAAAATTATTTTATAGCAGCATTCATAAATGTAATCACTGCGGTAAGGTGTTTAAACTTAAAGCGGGCTAAGTATTATTAAAAACAAAGATTAGAGAATAACAGTTTAATAATAACAACGAACTGAGAGGCTGTTTATGAAGGTCATATAGAGCTCAGGCTTAATTCGATCAATTATTGATATTCGCTTTCTGCATCCCATCTAAATTCAATCATTCTTGTTCATACACTATGTTATAAGCGACATCAGTTGCTTTTGATTTCAAGCTTTCATCAAATCCTATTATTACTAAGTTTGAAAAAACATACATACCAATACAAATATAATCGATAGAAAATTTTCATTATTTAACCTTTTAATATACCTACACCTATTCACGAGCATTAAAGCATGTATCAATGCAGGAAAAAATATTATTACAAGACCTTATTTTAGTGTAACCAACCTATAATTAACTCGCTTGTTATTTTGTTACATCGTTAAAATTCAGTCATATCAGCCACAATTGCTTTTCATCCCTCTTATTTTTAAATACTCCATGTTTTACTGATGATGCTCAAGCGGAAAATTTATATTTCCGATATATGATATTACCTATGAATATAGAATAACTACTTAATAATCAATCTGTTTATAGTGTGTTTATTATTGCATCCTTATGAATTTCAGTTATAAAAATATCAAAAGTGTGAGGTAGGTACGAATTGTTCCTATTACTTTAGGACTACCTCTCAAGTTTGGTTTATTTATTTTGCAATAAATTCCATTAGTAATAACTTAATGCAACCTTTACAAATAATTTACAAAACAAGAGTGGTTAAATGAAAATAGTCTTTTGTTTGGCAATGTCGCTTATTAGTTATTTAGTGTTTGCTTCTGTTCCTGCAGATGAAAATGAAAGGTTACTCGGTTCTTTAATTGCCCGAGGTGTCATTTGCGAAGGCCTTAATCGTGATCAGCAACAAAAGGCTTTGGCAATATATTTACAGCGTAAACAGCGTCATAGCAGCATGAATAAACCGAGTGATGTAAAGCATTCAGTGTATTCCGACAATGATGCTCCTAACGTCAATACTGCTAACGGCTTACATGCAGGAATGCCTAATTCGGAACCTGAAAATTCGAATAAAACAAATGCCTGCATTCTACCGCCCGAATGATCCAGATTGAGAATGCTCATAAGGAATCAATCAACATGTTTGCTGAATCTTTATGAATAGGTTCCGCGGAATGTAGTGATATTAAAATGGAAAATAATAACAAGGAAATATAATGAAAAAACTCAAATATACATTGGTTGCGACTGCGATCATCAGTTTACTTAGTGTAAATGCAGCGCATGCAAAAACACCGGTAGACTTAGGGGTAGTTAATGAGGATAAGCTGGCCGAAATGCTGGTTCGCAGAGGATTACTTGATGAGTTTGCGTCATTACAGGAAAGGTCAGATGCAGTAAAAAACTATCTAGATCATAAGATAAAACATGGGTTTAGTGGTGATGCTCAATTTGGTAAGCAAGCCAAACTTCACCAAAGTCGCATTATTAATGTTATCGAGAAACAACAGGGATTCAAAAAATCGAGTGTCTTTGCGCTGGACGTTACGAATAAACGTACCGATAAAGTGTTGGCCCTTTTAGTCGATTTCCCCGATCTTCCATGGGATGATAACAAGCTGACTGAAGAGCATACTTCGATGCTTTACCCTAGCTACTCACCTTCGCATTATCAGAGCCTGCTATTTTCAGATACTGGTTATACCGGTCCGAAAGGCAACAATTTAATCTCCATGCGTCAATATTACGAGCAAGAATCAGGAGATAGTTACAGTGTTTCTGGCCAAGCCAAAGGTTGGTATCGAGCGGAAAACAATGCTGCTTATTACGGTGGTAACACAGCCACTACCGACAATGATAAAAATGCCCAAGCGTTAGTACGTGAGGCACTAGCACAGCTTGCTAAAGATCCGAGTGTGAACTTAGCTGACTATGATATCGAAGATCGTTATGACTTTGACGGTGACGGTAACTTCCGTGAACCCGATGGTGTTATCGATCATCTCATGATATTCCATGCCTCTGTTGGTGAAGAAGCTGGTGGTGGTGTACTCGGTCCCGATGCGATTTGGTCACACCGCTTTAATTTGGGTCAGCCATATGTGCTTGAAGGTACGACTAGCTCTGTACCGGAACAATTCAATGGTAACTATGCAGCGTTTGATTATACGATCCAACCAATTGACGCTGCGGCAGGGGTTTGTGCGCACGAATACGGTCACGATTTAGGCCTGCCTGATGAGTATGATACTCAGTATACTGGCGCTGGCGAACCTGTTTCTTACTGGTCAATCATGTCTTCTGGTAGTTGGGCTGGTAAAATTGGTGGAACTCAACCAACAGCATTCAGTTCATGGGCTAAAACCTTCTTGCAAAACGCAATTGGTGGCCGCTGGATCAATGACGAACGGTTATCTATTGAAGAGCTAAAAGAGAAAGATTTATTCTTTACCTTGTTCCAAACTACAGATAACGATCGCCCTAACATGGTTCGTATTGACTTACCGATGAAGAAAAGCGAAGGATTAAAACCGTTCGAAGGGACTGCTCAGTTCCATTCCGAACAAGGTGATGGTCTGAACAATTCGATGAGCAGAAGCTTAGATATTCCAGCTGGAAATGACGTTAAACTGGTATTTAAAGCTTGGTATCAAATAGAAAAGGATTATGACTTTGCCCGTGTGCTAATTAACGGTAAACCAATCTCAGGTAATATTACGACGCTGGACGATCCGCTTAATACTGGTTTAGCACCGGCGATTGGTGGTGAATCTGATGGTTGGATCGATGCTGAATTTGATCTGTCGGCTTACGCTGGACAAACTGTCACGCTTGGTTTTGATTACATCACGGATGGTGGTCTGGCAATGAAAGGACTGTTCCTTGATAATATTGCTCTGATTAGTGATGGTGAACGTACGCTGGTTGATGATGCTGAATCAACATCGACATTTGCTCTTGATGGCTTTAAGAGCAACACTGGTTTCTACGAGTCTAACCACTATTACTTACTGCAATGGCGTAGTCATAACGACGTTGATGAAGGCTTAAACAATATTAAACGTATGGGTCAGCTAGTGACTTTCGAACCTGGACTGATTATTTGGTACGTTGATGATTCATTTAAGGATAACGCGGTAGGTAAACATCCTGGTCAAGGTTGGCTTGGTATTTTAGATGCTGATCAGAACGCGCTATTATGGGCGGATACTGGCCTCCCTGCACAAACTCGTTTTCAAGTTCGTGATGCCGCTTTCTCGTTACATGATCAAACTGAATTTAGTTTGACTGCTCGTGATGGCAATGTACTGGAAGACAGTAATCTTACTGCCAATGGTCATTTTGATGATAGTCAAGACTATAGCTTACCAGAAGCGCCAGATTCAGGGCGTATTGTGACAGAATATGGTCTCGTTATCGATGTTCTGAAGCAGGCTGAAAACAACGAATATGGTGTTCTAAAAGTTTCTTATTCGGAGGCGCCAAATGTTGCACCTCAAGCTGTATTTGACTTTGTTGTTGACGGACTTGAGGTTACAGCCACAAACAGAAGTTCTGATAGTGATGGTCAGATTGCTAAATATCTATGGGATTTTGGCAATGGACAGATCAGTGATGAAAGCTCTCCAGTATGGCAGTACACTGAAAGCGGCAGTTACACGGTAACCCTGACGGTAACAGATAACGATGGTGTAACAGCCACAGTATCAGAGACAATTGACGTTGTTGCTCCAAATGTTGAACCTAAAGTCGATGCGAAATACATTCACTTAGGTCGTCTGGTGACATTATGGTCAACCAGTACTGACAGTGATGGTCGTATTGTTGATACCGAATGGCAATTACCGAATGGTAAGACTAAGCGTACGACAATGTTTCCTTCATACGGTCACCATGTTGTGACATTGAAGGTAATCGATGATGATGGTGCTGTTATCAGCAAGGTTATTAACGTTAAAATATAAATGTCATAAAAATGAATCAAAGCGCCCTCTTGGGGCGCTTTTTAGTTTCTTAAACCTCTCGAGTAAATGTAATACGAACATATATTTACTATATGAAATGCTAATTTATCCGCTCTGTTTTTCCTGTTAATGTACCAATTCAATTTAGCTAATTTAAGGACGAGTTTGTGCAGTCAAAATTTCTATGGATATTTTTTATCATATCAATTTCATTTTCATCACTCTCTTATGCAAAAGATTTTTTTCGTGTTAGTGGTGGTGATCTGTTGATTAGTAACAATGGCATGACACATTCAGAAGTAGTGGAAATAATTAATAACGAAAAGTCATTCAAACGAATTTCATATAATCGTTATATTTTGAATGCGTCTGTGGGTGGTGAATTTGAAGTGAAGTTAACATTTAAGGGCGGAAAGTTAACTGGAATTAAGTCTAAGCAGATGGGACGAGTGGACTACCATTAGCAACTCTTGTATCTAAAGATACTGCTTA
>NZ_FPLG01000129.1:0-3825 GCF_900120065.1 Moritella viscosa | reverse complement strand
CAGCGGCTTCGTTCAACAAGGCAATTAAATGCAACCAAAACAGCTGGTTACGTTTCGGTTCGATCCACGTTTTAACCCACTATTTTAGTCCGCTTATTGCGGCGTTATGAGTCAGTTCCTATGGAATACCTATATAAATTTTCAGAAGTTAACGACGATAAACTCGAGTCATTATCGTTAAATCAGTTATGGTTTTCGAAATTGAATGATTTAAATGATCCTTTCGAAGGTGAATATATCATTAGTAGTGAAGTTTCTGATTCAAGTGATATTGTATCAGCCATTAAAGGCTTCATTAACTCTCAAGGGAGCAATGTTAGTTGGGAGTTAAGGGAAACATACAAGCAACTAGATGCTCATTCGGGTGAAAAACTTCCCGAAAAAGATCTAAATGAAATCGTTAAATTCTTAGATGATTGTTTAGAGGAGCATATGCAAGCTGCAAAACAATTATGTGCTTGCAGTTTTATACAAAAAAGTAATGATAAAGATCCCCTTATAAATAACCTCATGTGGTCTCACTATTCCGATGGCTTACGTGGTTACTGTTTAAAGTTTGATAATGATATTATATTTAAAACGCTAGGAACTGAGTCTAACCCAATACTAACAAGAATTACTGTCGATTATGTAGATGCAGTGAAGGCGGTCAATTCAATTAAATATTTTTCTGAAAATTTTCATGAACTATTCCCTGGGATTTTCTTGCCAGCAAAAATTAAAATGTATAATTTATTTTCGACCAAATCCAAGGATTGGAAATACGAAAATGAATGTAGACTATTCGCGGGTAAAAGTGGGCAAATGCCTTATTCCGGTGAAGCATTAATAGAAGTGATAATTGGCGATAAAATGAAGACAAAACACTTAGAAAACCTTAAAATAAATGCGCTTAAGGCTAATCCAAAAGTAGTTTTTAGAACAGCAAGGGTGAAAACAGGAACATATGATATTGAGTTAGTCGATGTAGACTCATAGTAAGGCATTTAAACGAAACTAAAACAGTTGTTTACGTTACGCTTCACTACACATTTTAGTCCGCTTAATGCGGCGTTATAAACTTTTGGAGTTCACCACAATGACAGATTATTACTCACATAAAATTGAGGACATACAATCCATCTATGAGGATGTATGTACTTGGTTTGATTCTTTGGGTTTTTCGTATGTCAGAACTCGATATGGAACATATAAAAATGTTTTTTCAGAGTTCCTACGTATTGTAAATGAACGAGATATTCCAGATGACTTAGCGGATTTTAAGCTTAAATTTGATAATGCGTATCTGGAAGTTCATGAAGCAATCAGAATATACAATGGGCTTAAAGAACATGATGCCCCGCAGTTTCTAGAACAACTGAAAAAAGTCATGTCGGGTCAAGAGTTCCGAGCAAAAAAAAGTGATGACCAAGCGAGAGACTTTCTTTTTGAGCTTTCAGTTGCTACTAGGTTTATTAATGCTGGTTATAAAGTGGATCTGAAAGGTGTTTGTGACATTGTTGTTGATTTGAATAACTACAAAACGTTGTTTGTTGAATGTAAAAGAATTAAATCAAGTAAGAAAATAGGGAAAAATGTAAAGAAAGCGAATGAACAGCTTAAGAAAAGGCTTAAAAAAACAGGGCAACCCAATGCCGTTGGGCTTGTAGCGATAAATATTACCGATCTCTTACCCAAAAAAGAACAGCTGCCTTTTAACTCAAATATTGCAGCAACACAGTTTCATAGAGTTACCACACAAGAATTTGTTTTTGGGAACGTCTTGGATCTAATGTCCAATAAGTTTGATGGTTGTCTGGGGGTAATGTGTGAAAGCTCTATGATGAACTATTTTTTCACTCAGTCTGAATTGAATGGATTTCAATACTCAAGGCATACGGGTCATATACCGTATAGTGATAGTTCATTGTATGAAAATCTAAGCAAAGAACTGAGTAATCAAGACATCAAATAAAATTTATAACAGAGTATTTAAGAGTGACTCCAAACGCTTGCCGTTTCGCTTCGCTCAAGTATGTAATCGTTTGTAGCACCTTGATCCCACATTAAAAAGCAACTTGTAGCATCAGTGCATAAAGTTATGTTTAGGTAAATTTAAATGTTTAATATCTTAGTAAAATTTAAAGACTCTGGTCATGTTTGTGAGTATCAAAGTGAGTTACAGCTTCCTGTTGGGCTAGGGTTGTCACTTAGAACAAAGCACGGTGAAGGATTTTGCACCGTCACAGAGAATAAAGAGAAAGTTGAAGTAGTTGATACCTCTAAAAACATAATGACTCGTTGGATTACATCTTATAGCGTGATTACAAATTCATCATGCCTTGGTATAAGTGATGAACTGCAGAAAGAAATTTTTGAAAACTACCGTAAATGGAGTGAACTAAACTTACATTCACAGGTGGAGTATCAAAAGCGAAAAGACTCTGGTTGTTTGGGTGAGGTAGATTGTTATTGTGCATATTGCAGTACTGACTATTAAATTTCCCTCTGGTGTCGCATTTTAACAAATAAAACAAATAAGAATAGGTGTCGCGCAGCCGACACCTTATTCGGGTGTTGAATAAGCCCGAGCCCTTCTTTATATAGTAAATAACGTGTTTGATCTTGATAGGCACTTCGCCTTGAATGTAAATTCAAGGCGAGCGGAATTGAGATAAATAACAGACCTGTTATTTATCAATGAACTAGTCAGTTTTCATCATTAATTCACCATCTCCAATCTTAAATGCTAATGCCATTATTCCTATTATGTTCGCCTTTCGGCTAGGTCGTTCGTGTAATGCCAACACACCTCATTTCATGCTGACAGCAAGGACAAATACGGATTGCTTTTGCTGTGCTCGTTGCAACGAGCTCAGGCATACTCCAATTAAACAGATGCAGTAATAGGACTTGAATACGCACGCGTAACCGCTTTGCATTACCGTGCAAAAAACCATAATCCCGCACTCGCTGTAATCCTTTTGGTAACACATGTTGCAAGATGAGCCAGAGAAATTTCAAGGTCGGTAAGATTCTGGTTTTCGTTACTTGCGTTTGTCCGTCTTTGTACTTGAACGTGACCGTATTATTGCTTGTGTCGATGATATCTTTATCAGGCAACACACCGCGATACAAATAGCGAGATAGATATTGTAAGGCGGGAAGACCGTAACCGACTTTTCGGCAATCAACGACCCATTTAGTGGGTAATGTGTCCGCGTTAGCCAGCGACAAATCAACGTGCTTATTGATTGTATCAATCATTCTCGCTCGCCAGACTTTAGCCAGTGCAAAGGCGTTAAACAGATAGTTGCTCTTACCTTTATACCATTGGTTTCGTGTTTTATTGTAGCTGCCATTGGCGACTATAATGTGTAAGTGGGGATGTAAATTACGTTGCCTGCTGTGAGTATGCAAAACGGTGGTGAAGCCAATTTCACCGCCGTTTTTACGTCTGGAAAAATCCTTCAACACACTTGCTGCAACTGAGAACATGGATTGATAGAGCGGCTTGGGTTGCGAACGCGCAAGCGCTCGTAACTCGTAAGGCAAAGTGAACGTGACCATAAAGTAGTGCACGGGCAGTAACTTTGATTGTTGGCGCTCAAGCCAATCAGAAGTCGTGCGTTGCTGGCATTGCGGACAATGTCGATGGCCGCAAGAAAGCGGCAGTCGGTCATCATGTTGGCAGTGACCACAATACCATTGCGAGCAACCTCGGTTGCTCGTTTTACAACTGAGCATAGCGTAGATTGCACGACGGCTTTCATGGGAAAGTTGATTGCCAAATTGGCGTTCAAACTCGTCATGATGCTGACGAAGTAAACCACTAAAGTTAAACAT
>NZ_FPLG01000070.1:0-1643 GCF_900120065.1 Moritella viscosa | reverse complement strand
AGATACTGCTTATTGTTCTGATAAGTTTTACACTAATGAGTGTATTTGGCCGAACGTATGTGAGTTGTGAAAATGGTAAAGCCTTGTCTTCATTGGTATAGGTTCTGTTGGTTGTTGCCATATTCAAGTCGACGGAAAAAGCGCCACTTGATTCCCCTAATTTAGTGAAAAATAACCCTTCATTTTAGCCCGTTCTAGCTAAGTTAATATATATAAATAAGCGCTTTAGTGACGTTCTTGTGTGCGCATGCTTCTGGTTATATGCAGTACGTAAGGCTGTATATTAACCTAATAAATCACATCTCCCCCCAAAAAAATAGCTACGCGGATCACGTTTGTACCTCTTTACTACTGATTTGTGTAGCGTGGTTGTAATCATTTTGTTACATTTTTGCGGTCGGGTTGATAGCGACTCAAGCAGCTAAAATTTAATATTTATAAGGACGTTATGATGAACTAAAAATTAAAACTATCATCATTTCAAAATCTTAAAAACTAAAACATCTCAATGGAGCCGCTGCGAGTGGGTCGTTCACATGATTGGATAAACTAATACCATAAAAGCTCACAGTAAAATTAGAGTTTAATTGGTAAGCACAGAAAGAATACTAATAGCTTAAATTAAATAACAATATTCCAAGGACGGATTTAGTAGTATGCGTCGAATTCTAAATGATCAAAACAGGGTGTTAAACAGCCAACTTTCCTTTCTCATGTCATCTATTTGTAAAAAAACAAGATATAGCAAAAAGGATAGAAAGGCTTCTTCCAAAAATTCATGGCCCCAAACCAATGAAGTTAACAATAATCCGAACTTATCGCTTTAAATGCCTCGATATGGCGGATATGTGGGCTTCCTAAATCCAAGGGAAGATATTGGTCTGAAGAAACCACGATTAAATATTTAAACAACAAAGGAATGTGAATATGAAAAACATCATTGAAAATAGAACAAGAACATTTGATTGGGCAGATCCTATGATTGGCGCTAAAAGCGCAATGAAAATGAGTGGTTACGACTATTTAAAAAGCATCGCTGATGGTGATCTTCCTATGCCACCAATTATGAGCTTGATGGGGGTCGATAATTGTGACGTAGATGAGGGTTATATGCGCTTTGAATTTAACGCAGAAGAATATCACTACAACACTATTGGTGGAGTACATGGCGGTGTATTTTCTACACTATTAGATTCTTGTATAAGCTGCGCAGTTCACACCACTTTGCCGCAGGGAGTAGGGTTTAGCACTATCGATCTAAAAGTAAACTTTATTCGACCAATTACGATCGAAACAGGCTTAGTCATTTGTGAAGGTAATGCAATTCACACAGGTAGAAAAACAGCAGTGGGTGAAGGACGCTTGCTAGACGCTTCAGGGAAGTTATTAGCGACAGCATCAGTAACTTGTTTGATACTAAGTTAAGTACATCGGGATTTAATTTTATGGATAGCAAGCAAGAACAAGTAACTCTATAAGATATTCGGCGCGCAATGCCAAAGAAGTATTTTGAATCCCTTTCTTACAGCATAATGATGAGAAATTGGTTTGGTATTCTGATAAAGAGTGGACACTGTTGAAAGGTAGCTTAACAACTATTGACCGTAACATCTCATGGTGGAACATTTTCTGCCACAACATCA
>NZ_FPLG01000088.1:0-167473 GCF_900120065.1 Moritella viscosa | reverse complement strand
ATAGAATGTGGCTTTTTCGTTTTAACTGTCGCTTTATAATTTTCAGGCGAGTACTTACTGAGGCTGAGTAGTGTTAGCTTGACTCGCGGCAAATTTTTGCACTAATTTATTCGTTGGGTAGAGAAGTACAGTCTGTTTTAACAGTATCGCTGATTCTTCTTTTTTACCTAATTTTGCTAAGGCGCGACTCCAATTAATATAAATATTTGCTCTTGGTGTTTTTTGTGAAATCTCTGCAGCCCAATCCATATAGTGATTCAGCTCTGCTATATCGTTATTGTATATCGCGATTTGCAAGCGATACATCATAGTGTTGAACTCTAATCGTGTGATCCAAGCGACTGGATTGACGACTTTTGTCAGTGGCGTTATATTACTGCGATCACTGCGCTCATATTGGGTTAACAATTTATTCGTATGCAATGTCGTTAGCATAAATAACCCCGTAACTAAGGGGATAAATAATGCTAAGGTACGCAATAAAAAGGTGTAACTAAATTTGATTGTTTTGGTATTGCTATAACGACTGCAGATATACCAAACCAAGGTTAAGAATACCACCCAATGCACGACGGCATGATAAAACGGATATTCTGTCTGGCTATGTAAAACCAATGGAAATACCAGTCCTAATAACGCCATCGCTTGCCATAATGGCTGCTTGACGATAATACGTAAGAAACCAATCATTAATAACGCGATCCCAGCTAATGCAACAAGGCCACCTTCGATACCCCAATATAATAATTCATTATGTGGGTGGTCAAGATTTTCTGGTGATCCAGGTAATGCCAGCCCTTGGCTCAGTGCTTGGCTGTACGAATTGAGATACGCGACTTCAAAGCTACCGTAACCCCAACCGAGGAAAGGTTTCTCTAACCACATAGCTAACCCATGTAGATAGATAGGCACGCGTGCGCCTGGATCTGTTAGCGCGGCTGCAGAACGCGCTACTTTGTTTGCGGTTTCTAACGAGTAAGCACCAATGGCAACAGCGATAACACTACAAACTAACCAAATTAACAGACTTTCTGATTGTTCAGACTCCCGTAATTGTTGCCACACCCAAGGTAACATGAGCGCCGGTGCAATTAATAATGATAGGTAACCAGTTCGAGATTGCAGCAATACAACGGGAATAATGGCCATGAAAGTGGTGATATAGCAAAATAGACGTTTCTTTTTTTCATCCAATTTAGTTTGTGTCAGCAGGTATAAAGCGAGGGCAATACCTGTTGTTAAAAATGAAGCAGAGACATTGGGTTGTTGAAAAATACCATAGGGACGATTGGCGCTTTTATGATAACCAAGGGTATTATTAACCGGTAGCAAATAGTATTGGACGAGACTAAACAGTGCCTCGATAAATACGGCGCCTAAAATTAAATATAATAGCGTCAGGCGTTGTTGCTGAGCAAGCTGTAATTGCTGCAGAGCAACAAAAAACAGTAAACCACCGACTAAACCAAATAAGCGGGTATAACTGAGACCAGCAACGATAGGGTCGGCATATAATACCGGTAGTAGCATGACTAGCGTGGCAGCGATAAACAGTAAGCTCATTTGGGAGTAAACCAGTTTCGCTTGTAATGTCGCTTGCCACAAACCAATGCCGATTAAGGTTGAAATAAACATCCAACCAATCGCATTAAAAGGCAAGTGCAGTCCTGAACCGCCGCCGTTATGTTGAAAATAATGCATCCCGATCAACATATACACGGCGAACGTAATGAAAAATCCTTTTTTCAATGTTGTTAGATTCATACTATGACTCTTTGTTGATATTATTCTGTTAGTTGAAAGTACTCAGTTGTTTTGCGCGTTCTAACATGGGTTTTAGAAAACGTGCAGTATGACTGTCTGGATGTTCAGATACGGTTTCCGGTGTTCCGGCGACAAGAATCTCACCACCGCCGCTGCCACCTTCTGGACCGAGATCGATCACCCAATCTGCTGTCTTCACGACATCAAGGTTATGCTCAATAATGACGATAGTATTACCGTGATCGCGTAAGCGATGTAATACTTTCATGAGTAATTTAATATCATGAAAATGCAAACCTGTCGTTGGTTCGTCTAAGATATACAAAGTTTGGCCTGTATCGCGTTTTGATAACTCTTTCGCTAGTTTCACGCGTTGTGCTTCACCACCAGATAACGTCGTCGCAGACTGACCGAGGCGTATGTAAGACAGACCTACATCCATTAAGGTTTGTAACTTACGTGCGATAGGTGGGATTGGTGCAAAGAAGGTATTCGCTTCTTCGACGGTCATATTTAATACTTCGTGAATATTTTTGCCTTTGTAGCGGACTTCTAATGTTTCACGGTTATAACGTTGGCTTTTGCAGTTGTCACAAGGGACATAAACATCAGGTAAGAAGTGCATTTCTACTTTAATTAGACCATCACCTTGGCAAGCTTCACAGCGACCGCCTTTCACGTTAAAACTAAATCGACCTGGTTTATAACCACGCGAACGTGCTTCTTGTGTTCCGGCAAAGATCTCGCGGATAGCGGTGAAAATACCAGTATAAGTTGCAGGGTTAGAACGCGGGGTTCGGCCGATTGGACTTTGATCAATGTCGACAACTTTATCAAGCTGATCTAAACCTTCAATGGAGGTGTAAGGTGAAGGGACTGTCACCGTTGCGCCGTTCAATTCAATATGCGCGATCTTAAAGAAGGTATCATTAATGAGGGTTGATTTACCTGAACCTGACACACCTGTTACACAGGTCATTACGCCAACTGGCACGGACAAATCAACATTTTTAAGGTTGTTGCCGCTTGCTCCTTTTAAATGAACCCATTTGTCGGTTAATGGTGTACGTTGCGCTGGGATCTCAATTGCTTTACGACCACTGAGATAATCGGCGGTCAGTGAGTTTTCACTTTTCAAGATATCATCCACGTTACCTCGTGCCACGATCTCGCCACCATGCACACCAGCACCTGGACCAATATCTAGGACATAATCGGCCGCACGGATCGCATCTTCATCGTGTTCAACCACTATCACTGTATTGCCAAGATCACGTAGATGGATCAGGGTTTGTAATAAGCGTTCATTATCTCGTTGGTGCAAACCGATCGAAGGTTCATCGAGCACGTACATCACGCCAACCAGACCAGCACCAATTTGGCTAGCAAGACGAATACGCTGTGCTTCACCGCCAGATAGCGTTTCGGCGCTGCGCTCTAGGCTTAAATAATTCAGACCTACATTGACTAAGAAGCCAAGACGATCACCAATCTCTTTAAGGATCTTTTCGGCTATCTGGCCTTTTTGACCTGGTAGCGCCATTTTGGAAAAGAATTCGAATGCTTCACCTATGGCCATATGCGACACTTCTGGTAAGGTGGTTTCTTGAATGTAAACGTGGCGAGCTTCTTGACGTAGACGAGAACCTGAACAGGTCTCGCAAGACTTAGTGGTTAAGTATTTACCAAGTTCTTCACGTACCGCATTCGATTCGGTTTCTTTGTAACGGCGCTGCATATTCGGAATGATGCCTTCGAAAGCGTGGCAGCGAACGACGATATCACCGCGATCATTCACATAGTTAAATTCAATTTCTTGCTCGCCACTGCCTTGCAGAATATAACCTTGTACTTCACTGGCTAATGAATTAAATGGTTTAGTCAAATCAAACTTGTAGTGTTTCGCCAGTGAGCTGAGCATTTGGAAGTAATAAAAATTACGTTTATCCCAACCACGGATCGCGCCACCTGAGAGGCTCAGATCAGCATTAATGATAACACGATCGTGATCAAAGTATTGTTGAACACCAAGCCCATCACAGGTATGACAAGCACCTGCTGGATTGTTGAATGAGAAGATCCTTGGTTCAAGCTCTGCCATGCTGTAACCACAATGGGGGCAAGCAAAGTTAGCTGAAAAGACGATCGGTTCTGCATCGCTTTCATCCATATCGACAATGTAAGCGGTGCCGCCTGATAAGTTTAGTGCGGTTTCAAAAGACTCGGATAGACGTAATTGTAGATCATCACGAACTTTAAAACGATCGATGACAACTTCAATGGTGTGCTTTTTATGTAGATCTAAAGCTGGCGGATCGGATAGATCGCAGACTTCACCATCGATGCGTGCTCGTATATAACCTTGACTGGCTAAGCCCGCCAGCGTTTTAACATGCTCACCTTTACGTTCTTTCACGATCGGCGCGAGCAGCATAAGTTTACGCCCGGTCTCTAATTCCAACACATGATCTACCATTTGGGTAATGGTTTGCGCCGCTAAAGGTGCATTATGGGTTGGACAGCGTGGTTCTCCAACCCGAGCAAATAATAAGCGTAAGTAATCATAAATTTCGGTAATGGTACCGACTGTGGAGCGTGGGTTATGTGATGTGGATTTTTGCTCGATAGAGATCGCTGGTGACAAACCTTCAATATGATCGACATCGGGCTTTTCCATCAAAGATAAAAACTGTCGGGCGTAAGCAGAAAGCGATTCTACATAACGGCGTTGACCTTCTGCATAAAGCGTATCAAATGCTAATGACGATTTACCAGAACCCGACAACCCTGTGATTACAATCAGCTTATCACGAGGTAGTTCAACATTGATATCTTTAAGGTTATGGGTGCGTGCGCCCCGAACAATGATTTGATCCATACATAACTCACACTACATAAAATAATCAATCAGTATCGCATATTAGGACTTGTTAGGCATTACTTTAGAAGAAACTCTCTTCAATATTAAGAATGTCGTCAGGCGCAAGGTGGTGGGCAGGGGTAACCTTAAGTGTCTGGCTAAGATCGCTGTTATTAGACAGCATAATAGATTGTTTTGCTGCCCGCTCAGTGAAACCGCCTGCCAGTGCGATTGCTTGATCAACTGTTAACCCTGGTCTAAACGGGTATCCACCTGGGCGTTTTACTTCGCCTTTAATGTAAAACTGGCGGAAAGTCGCGATACTGACCATAACTTTAGGTGAGATTAAATAAGGCCCTTTTAAGCCAAGATAAATTTTTTGTTTGACCTCTGCTGGGGTTAAACCAGCGACTTTAATTTCACCGAGGTAGGGATAATCGATACTACCTGATGTATCAACTAATATGGACATGCTTAGATCGGCTTCGCCGTAGACCTTAATAGACAGTTCATCGCCGGCACCAAGTTTATAATTGTGGTGTTGTTCGTGTGCTCTGGTAGGACTCGCTAACAAGATTATAATGATGAAAATGGCGTGATGTAAGTGTGTGCAGCTTTTCATTTTAAATACTCCTTTCATTTAAAATACGAGGGAACTGGTTAATCCATAACTATTTTTGTCGTAGCCCAAGTGAGCTTCCGAAGATGATTTACTTTGATGTTCATAACTAAGACCAAATGCAAGCCAATACCTTAATTGATAAGACAGCATGATATTGATGGTATTGCTATTATCTTCACGAGTACTGTATTGGTATGTTTCATTGAGATGTTGATAAGCTAATGAACTCGATAAATTATAACGCCAAGTGTGCTTCCAGCTTATTGACTTTCGATTTGCTTCTATACTGTCTGTCCCTGTGACGGCATTGATGATCTTTTGACTGGCGTTGATATTGAAGATGGAATATGTTTTTGGACGCCAATTAATACCAATATCCCAGCTTGGGTTAGCTTGAGATTCTCGATGACTGTCGGCGAAATTAATTTTCTCATACCCTATTTTTACAATACCTTGCGTTTTACCACTTATGTCCCAGTGTATACCGGTATACAGCAGGCTATTATTACTGTCTTTTTTATTCGCGGTGCCTTGGTAATTGGTTACGCGATTACTGATATCAAGCAATAAATTTAAGCTAGCTCCGATGTGATAGTCAAAAGCGAGGCCGTAGTCATATTCGTCGAAATCAGCCATGGGTGTGTAGCTCGAGTTGTCCTCGTCGTAGCGTTTATTGTTAAAACTAAACCTAGGTTTGAGTCTGGCTTGTGAAGATTGACTGCCATAAACATAATTTAATGCAATTTGCTGGGTGTAAAACTTAGTGGGCGCAGTTACTTGCTTATTACCTTCTGATATTCCTGTATTGACGGTATCATGGCCAAGATTAAATTGGTATGAAATAGCAATTTGATGACGGCTATTGGATATTCGTCTAAGCGCAACTTGCAACTGATGATCGGTATAATTATTATCAGAGTTTTCACTATATAAGCTTTGCTGTCCCTCGTAATCGAAAGCAAACTCGGTGTTATATTTTTGTCCTTCAATGCGTAATGCCGGCATTATTTCAACCAAGTTAGAGGCCTGCTGATTATTTTTGGTGTTGGTAATATTATCGTCGTGTTTATAATTGATTGAAAGACTGGAGATCACGTTAAACCCAAGTTCTGAACTTGTCTCTAGACTTAGCCCTGATGCGGTCACTCGTGAACTTAATAGGGATAAGATTAATGTGAAGGACACTGTTAGTAATAAATATTTTAAGATTTTCATTGATTATGAAGCACGGCTATGAGGCTATGCAGTTTCCTTTTGGTACTGGTACTGATAGCGTTTATCATTTTTTAATGACTCTTGGTTTAGTATGATGCCATCGGTACAGACACCATGCTTCGCCAGTAATTTGATTGTACTGTTAAGTTCGCCAATCTTGGAGTTGTTTGAACGGGCCACTAGAATGTTAAAATCAGACTGTTGTCCGATAATTAGCGCGTCACTGACTAACTGACTAGGTGGTGAATCAATAATAATATAATCATATTGCGATCTTAAAATAGTCAGGCAACTGGCAAAGCGAGTTGAACTCAGTAAGTTGGATGGGCTTTCGGTTAACTCTCCAGCCGAGAGTACAGCCAAATTTGTTTGCTGATCACGCAATATATAGCTATTCAAACTGCCCCCTTTACTGAGAATATCAGCCAGCCCAGGTTGGCTATTTGGTATCCCCATTTTTCTTCTTACTGAGGGTCTACGCAAATCAGCCTCTAGAATAATAGTTCTGTGGGTTTGTGCTAATGCCATCGCGAGATAAATCGCAGATGTACTTTTACCTTCGCCTACGGTGTTGGAGCTGATCATGATGACTTGTAGTTTTTTGGCTCTAGCGGATAACTGCAATGATGTACGTAAACTTTGCGCGGCTTCAAAAATTATCTTATTGCCAATAAATAATTGCTGTGGGGATTGTTGATAGAATTTTTTATCAATCGCTTTAAAATTGGGGAGTGAGCCAAGTAATGGCGCTGGTAGATTCGTGATATTGTCTTGATTCACAAAAAATAGCGCCTGTAGTAGAGCATGCGCGACTAACAACATCAATGTTAATAAGATCACGAGCACTAAGATCAATGAGCGTTTGGGTTTAAAAGGGGATAAAGGCGTTTTAGCGATATCGATGATCGTGGCTGTAGATAGGTTAAGATTGTTGGTGAGGTTTGTTTCTTTCAAACGCATTAAAAACATATTATACAGTTCATTGCTTGAGGTTAATTCTCGATTGAGTTCTTTATAACGTGCTTTTTGTTTTATTAGGGTACGGTGTTCTGCTTTTTTACTTTCTAATACGGCGATTACGGCGGATTCATTTTGTTCAAGTAAGCTGAGGTTTTTTTTAAACCCGAGTGCGAGTTGCTGTAAGGCATTTTGGGCATTCTCTTCTGCAGCGCTGAGCTGTGCATTTGCCTGAATCATTTTGTCGTGTTGTGGACCATAGCGTTTGGATAATTCGGCGATATTGTGCCTTGCTTGGGTGTACTCATTTCTTAATTCAATTATCACTGCGTGATTGGATAATGCCTTAATTGAGGTTGAGGTTAGCAAGTTCAAATTTTCCGATTGACTTATTTGCTGATATAGGGTTTGCGCGCTAATTAATTCACTTCTAATTGTGTTTAATTTAGTGGTGAAGTTCTGTAATTCTGTTGCAGTGAAATTATCAATGCCACTATCATCAATTAAATTTTCCTGTTGAAGAAAATGAGTGAGATTACTCTCTGCTGTATCCAAGTTATCTTTGAGTGCTTGCACCCCTTCTTTAAGCCAGAGAGATGCGGCAACTGTCTGTTGGACTCGAAAATCACGGTTATGCTGGATGTACACATCGGCATAGGTATTCGCGATTAAAGCTGCTAATTCTGGCACGTTATGCTCATAACTGATGGTGAGTAACTGGGTATTGTTAATGAGTGATACGTTCATTGCTGATTTTATCTGGCCAATAAAAGCGTGTGGATTTATTGGTTTTATTTGTACCTGCTTGGTGGCTGGTGATACAAAATGAATGATGTTATCGAGTATCAAACTTAATTTACTATTCGGTTTATCTCTTGTGTAAGCAGGGTGTTGAGACAAATTGAGTTTAGTGATGACTTTTTCGGTTATCACGTCAGAACGTAAAATCTCAACTTGAGTTTGGAAGTCATCTTTGCTGTTTATATCGTTTTGTAATAGACCTTGGATGGCAATTGGCTTTGCTTGGTGTGTTTGTAACTGTAAAACTGTGCTGGCTTTATAGATAGGAGGAAGGTCAGAAATAAAGATCGCAGCAATAACACTAACAATAGTAGTGATAATACAGATCCGTAAAAACGAGCGCCTAATTATATTAAAGAGATGCGTAAGATCTATTTCGTCTTGGCCTCCCTGTGGGAATCCACTATGCGTGTCATATTTTTGCTCCACTTAAGATCCTTTGAATGGTAAGCCGTAAGGCTACGTATTCATACTTTTCCATTATATGAGTATTAGAGTATTAAAACTACGATATATATTTAACAGATAAAGGAAGAATAATAAGTGAACCAAGTCACAAAATTGGTAGTTTGAAGGTTTGAATCCATATTCTAGATGGATTTAAACCTTATTTAGTCTAAAGATTTTAGTTTAAGCGGGTTTATTAGATAAGATTTTCTTTTGCCCATGATACTGCTTGTAGGCGATTTTTTACTTTGATCTTTTTAAATACATTATATAAATGTGACTTGATTGTGTGCTCACTGACATAAAGTGCATCGGCTATCTCTAAATTTGATGAGCCCGTCATTAGCTGGCGTAATATCTCTTGTTCACGCGTTGTGAGTTCTGGCTTTTTGTCTAGATCAACGGCTTTGTTAGAGCGGTAAATGGAGATCAATGAACTGAGTGTACGTCGTGGCATCCAGAATTCACCTTCGGTGATCTTTTCTATGCCTTTGCAAACTACATCGAGTTCATCACGTTTATTAAATACGCCGAATATAGATGGCCAAGTGGAAATGTTTTCCATCGTGGTATCATCACTCAAATTAATTAAGGCTAAGCGAAACATACCATGGTATTGCTTTAATTTGTTTTTTAGCTGCTCTTGTGAGATTGCACTGAGATTGTCTGTATCAACGAGTAATAATAAATTGTCATCAATTGAGATACGTTCAACTTCGGCAACTTCACGTAACTGCTGTACCGGTATATCGAGCTTAGCTCTTAAACAAGAGACTAAAGTGGCAACTTGTAGACTCGGCTGAGACAGCAATACTACATTTGGGTAATCCGACATATGACTAAATCCTTTAGTTTGTGTGGTGATATCCATATCCATGCTAAATAGCATTATAAAACGGTTAAACTTAGCTAATGACTTAATTAAAGTGTTAATTTTAATACCTAAGTTCGATACGGCTTGATACTAAAGTATTAACTGATAGTGGAAGTCGCAAGCTAATCCCTTTGGAAAATAGCAATGTTAACCAGTTGTTCGTTAATACTTAACATATCGGTGTGCTATAAATGAGTCAAGTTCGCATTTAGTTTTATCTCGGCTCATACTTTATTCTTTAGCTATATTAGTGGTTTAATATTGGATCTTATTTTAATTATCATTGCGTTAAGTATTAATTTCGGTGTTTTATTTCAACCTATTTAGTTAATTCGGTATTTTACGGTTATTTTCGTTTTTTGTTAATGCTAAAGCATGGTGGACATTTATTGTGGCTGTTTTAAATGATTTTTATTTTCAGCTTAGATGATGTGTTAATATGGCGCCGTAAATATTGAGAGGTTGATGGATTAATTATGGATAATGTAGCTTTATCTAAATTAGAGCAAAAGACAGCGGTGTCATTAGCATTGGTATTTGGTTTAAGAATGCTGGGATTATTTATGATCATGCCCGTTTTTGCCATTTATGGGCGTGACTTGATTGGCTATTCGCCATTGTGGGTGGGGATCGTGATTGGTGCTTATGGATTAACCCAAGCCATATTGCAAATACCGATGGGACAGTTGTCCGATCGGATTGGTCGTAAACCGGTTATTATTGCGGGTTTAGGCTTATTTTGTTTAGGCTGTATTGTCGCTGGTCTTGCAGATTCGGTTTATGGCGTTGCTTTTGGGCGGGTATTACAAGGCACAGGGGCTGTTGCCAGTGCGATTCTTGCGTTAGCTGCTGATATTACCCGTGAACAACAGCGACCGAAAGTGATGGCCGTGATTGGTATGTGTATTGGACTTTCGTTTGCTTTTTCGCTGGTGGCTGGACCTGTATTAGCGCAGTGGATTGGTCTTAAAGGCATTTTCTTTGTAACCGCAGTACTTGCCATTATAGGTATACTTGTTGTGCATTTTATTGTGCCGAATGCAATATCCAAAGCACCTGCAGGCGATGCGAGTACCAATCGTGATAAATTAAGAGCAATGTTACGTGATCCGCAGCTATTACGTTTAGATGCCGGTATCTTTTTGCTACATTTAACCTTGACCGCTGTGTTTGTATCATTGCCATTTGAATTAGAATCGGCTGGGCTAGTTGGTGAGCACCACTGGTGGATATATTTCCCTGCTTTACTGTTATCATTTGTATTCATGGTACCAATGTTAATTATTGCAGCAAATAAGAAAATGAATAAACAATTTTTCTTATTTGCGATTGCATTAATGGGCCTTGCACTTTGTATTATGGGATTTGCAAATGGCAACTTATGGCTCTTTGCACTTGCTATTTTGTTGTATTTTACCGCATTTAACTTTTTGGAAGCCTCTTTACCCGCCATGATTTCGATGTCGGCACCGGCTGGCGCAAAAGGCTCGGCAATGGGGATCTACTCTACATCACAATTTGCAGGTGCATTTTGTGGTGGTATTATAGCTGGTAGCTTGTATTCTCAATTGGGGTCACAAGGTCTCTTTTTTATCATTGCTGCGGTAATGATAGTATGGTTTGTAATTTCTTTGGGGCTAGAAAATGTCGGGCAAGTGAAGGCTCATACAATTTCTGTTACTATCGCCAACCAAAGAGAAGCTGAATTAATCGCCGAAAAGCTAATATCGCTTTCCGGTATTAATGAAGCTGTAGTAGTATTAGAAGAGCAGGTTGCTTATTTAAAAGCGACCAAAGATTTTGAAATAGACCAGGCTTTGAACCTGGTTCGTGAACAGCACAGGAGCTAGCATGGCCAGTCGTGGCGTAAATAAAGTAATTATTCTTGGTAATTTAGGTAATGATCCTGAAATCCGCTCATTCCCAAATGGTGGCGCGGTTGCCAATCTAACGATTGCGACAAGTGAATCATGGCGTGATAAGCAAACTGGTGAACAGCGTGAAAAAACCGAATGGCACCGCGTTGCGGTATTCGGTAAACTCGCTGAAATTGCAGGTGAATATTTACGTAAAGGATCTCAGGTATATATTGAAGGCGCATTACAAACACGTAAATGGCAAGATCAAAATGGCCAAGATCGTTTTACAACAGAAGTTGTAGTACAAGGTTTTAACGGTGTAATGCAAATGATTGGTTCGCGTCAAGGCGGTCAACAGCAGCAGGGTGGCGGTTATAATAATAGTAACCAACAACCACAACAGCAGAACCAAAATGCCGGTTGGGGTCAGCCACAACAGCCAGCAGCGGCACCACAACAACAAGGTGGTTATAACCAGCAGCCACAGCAACAACAGGCACCGCAACAGCAAAGCTATGCTCCTAAACAGCAAGCTCCTGCTCCAGCGCCTCAACAACAAGCACCGCAGCAAGGTTTTAACGAACCGTCTGCAGACTTTGATGATGATATTCCGTTCTAGCATCGTCATTACTTGATTGCTTAAACAGATTATATAAGGCCCCGATTTTTCGGGGTTTTTTTGTATTTATCGTTATGTTTAACCCCGATAATTATTTATATTTTTTGTCCTATTTGTCCTATTTGTCCTATTTGTTCTTTTTATTCTGTTAATGCCACACGTGATTAGTTTTTTATATGTTATTAAAAGCAGAATGCAGTAGAATAATTAACTATATCGGCATTATATTGTCGTTATCATAATTTGTGTTTCATAATGAGATTCTGATATAGGGATGTATAGGAATATATGAAGTTTACCAACCAACTGATTGGTTTTATTATTGTGTGCGTGCTGTCATCGATTGGTGTGGTATTGCTGGGAGGCGGCGTTAGTTTACGTGGTCTTGCGATTGAGACTCAAAAGCAAAATATCTCGCGATTGATCGATGTGATGGATGAGCAACTGGCAATGGAAGACAGTGAACCCCGTTTTGCATTCTGGCTACCCGAGTTATTACGTGCGCATTCAGTATTACAACTGACAGTCGAAAAAAATGGCATTGTCAGTTACGACTTTGATGGACGAACGGCAGATGTTGGGGACGATACTCCTTTTCTCAAAGAGTATCATTTCGATTTAAAAGCGAATAGTGACTTTAAAGCGAAAATTATTATGCTTTCACCCTACTATGCGATGGAATACCCACCTGAATTATTTACTGGGGTAAGCACGGGTTTACTCATTGCTTTATTTGGTTTAGTCATTGCTATCTGGTTGCTTAAAAAAGGCATGTATGGCGCTGAATTACTCTCTACACGCAGTTATCAAATTCTCAACGGTGATCATATTAAAGTGGCTGTTGGCTCGGGAGCTGAATGGCCAAAAGCAACCAGTCGTGCGTTTGATAAATTAATTGCAGACTTGGAAGATACTAAACAAGAGCGCAGTCGTTTTGATTCTTATATGCGTACTAACGCGTTTGTTGATGCCTCAACTGGTATTGGTAATCGTGATTTCCTTTTAAATCAATTAGAAGCCATGTTATCTGATCCTGGGGTTATCGCTGGCACGATTATAAAAATAGAACTCTATGAATTATCGCAATTAAATTATAACCATGGTGTGGCAAGTGTTGATGAAATGGTTAAATCGGTCTGTGAACTGCTAAGTAAGTTTGTGGAGCGTTTTATTGGCTCTGTACTTGCTCGTTATCGTGGCGATCAATTTATTATTTTATTGCCTCGGATCACAGGCTCTGAATCTGAAATTGTGATGAAGCAGTTGTACAAGTTACTCACTCGAATCAGTTTGTTTACGCCGGTGGATTGTGATGAATTATTTTATACTGGTGTCGCAATTTATAATTATGCTGAACGCACAGAAGAAGTATTAGAAAACGTCGATCAGGCATTAAAGATTGCGGTATTACAAGGCTGCTCTGGTTGGTTCTTGTACGAACAAGAAGAGCAAACACCAGTTTATGCCAAAGGTACTGTCAGATGGCGTGGACTGTTTGATCGAACCTTCAAAAATAATGCATTCTATTATGAGCAACAACTCATTTTAAGCATGGAAGATAAGCTGGTATTAGGTTATGAAATCTACCCAAGGTTAAAAGACGAGAATGATGAATGGGTTCATGCAGGTGTCTTTTTACCAATGGCAGAAAAATGTGGGGTACTTAAACGCATTGATCGGCTAACCGTAGAGCGGGCAATCTCGAACCTAGAGCAAGGTGAACCTATTTCTTGTGGACTAAACTTAGATATTCAGAGTTATTTGGATAAGCGTTTTATGCGCGCTGTTTACCTCGATATTATCCGCTTGCCGGTGAGGTTACGCGCGATGCTGCATTTTGAAATCCATGAATATCAAATTAATCGTAATTTAGAGATGTTATTAGAGCCCGTTAAAAATCTAAAAGCACTAGGCTGTTGCATCGTTGTGGATATGGTTGGTCAAGATGTGGTTGATTCGTCTTATATTAAGAAATTAGATGTCGACGTTATCAAAATTCACCACAGTTTAGTACGTGATTTACATAAACGTCAAATTAATCAACTGGCTATTAGCAGTATTCTTGGTGGTACAATTAATTTGTCTACTATTGTTATTGCGGTTGGTGTGGAATCGAAGGGTGAGTGGGATGTATTAAATAAACTCGGAGTCTATGGTGCTCAAGGTTATTTTTGTAATAAAGTCAGTCTATTGAATGAGTCGTGAGGGACTTTAGTGTGATACTTTCGTTATTTAGGTATGATATTATAGTGCTAATATCACACTTTGCTTACTACTTAATCGCGATTAAAGTATGATAGTCATTGTTTAATTTATAAGCCATTATTCATTTATTTAGGTGCAACAGAATTTTTATGCGTATACCCTGGTTAAAAAATCGAAATATACCAACAAAACTGGGTATTTTCATTGCTAAACAGCGTGTCGATATCTGTGCATTATCGACAGATCATGAGGCGATATCAGTACTTGATTCAAGCGCATTTGGTGATTTTTCTGAACTTGTTAAAACACTGAGTGACATGATCTCGAAACACAACTTGCAGGCATCAACTTGTCATGTTGTGTTATCAAATCAACAGTATCAATTATTACAGATTGATAAGCCAAGTGTCCCTGATAATGAAATTGCCAGTACATTGCCTTTCATTGCGAAAGAATTTATTAACGAGTCTATTGATTCCGTGGTATTCGATTATTTTTCGGTACCCAATCAAAATAAGATTAACCTCGTTTATTGTGCGAAAAGTCTCGTAGAATTAATTGTTACAGCAACACAGCAAGCAAAGCTTGAACTGCTTACTATTGGTATTGAGGAATTAGCGACGGCAAACTTATTTAGTACCAGCGCCGATGAGAATCGAAAAAGTACACAAATGTTAATTACTCAGCAGGATTATCAAGAAGTAAATTTGACGATTATCCACGATAACCAGGTTTATTTCTCGCGCCGTTTACGTGGCTTTTCTCGATTACGCGATTTAAAAGAACATCAGCTTGATACTTCGCTGTTAGATAACTTTAGCTTAGAGATTCAACGCTCAGCCGACTTTGCGGTGAGCCAATTGAAATTACCGGAAGTGAAAGAAATTAATTTAGCATTACCGAGTTCTAGCTTAGAGCCGCTAATTACACGTTTGCAGCTTAATTTTACTATCCCTGTTATTTCATTAAAGCATGCCTATATTAGTGAACATATTGATACTGGTTTCTTACCTGCCATTGGCGGCGCTTTGGAAAAATTGTGATGAAAAATAGCGTAAATTTATATACTCAGGCGTTTAAGCCAAAAAAAGAATATTTAACATTAATGCAAGCGGTGGTAGCTATTACTAGTGCGCTTGTGGTGATGTTAGCACTTGTTTATATGGCTGAAAATGACAGGGCTGTATTAGAGCAAAAAGTTAAACTGGCAAAAAATCAATTAATTGAACAAGAAGCCGAAGTTGCTGATTTATCTAATCAAGTATCACTGCATGTTCAAAATCCGGCGTTAATCCAACAATTAACTCTGTTACAAACACGTTTACAATATCGTGATGAATTATTGGTGCAGCTATCAGATTTATCATTAGTACAATCAAGTGGTTTTGCTATTTTAATGTCTGATTTAGCACTGCAACGCGATAGGGATATTCGTTTAAATCAAATACGATTATCCGGTGATCGTATGACACTAACGGGGATTGCAAGAACACATGAAGCGATACCTCGTTGGATCCGTAAATTCTCACAGGGTAAATCATTACAAGGTCGAGAATTTAACTTATTAAATATTAATCGAAATAGTGATGATGTGATTGCATTCACCTTAACTAACCAACTCGTAGCGGAGGTAAGTGAATGATGCAGCAACATTGGCAGACAATGAAAGCTAAGTTTACTTTATTATCAATGCGTGAGCGTTCATTGCTGGTAGGCTCGCTGTTGATCGCGATTGTTTATCTTGTTTATAGTTTGTGGTTAGAACCTGTTTATTTACAAAACCAGAAGTCACAATCAAAACTTACTTCTTTGCAGCAGCAGCAACAACAATATGAATTTGATAAAGCAGAATTATTGCAAGCATTAGCGAGTGATCCAAATAAAATTGTTCAGTTACGTATTGCGCGTGCTGAATCCGAATTTAACAAGGCAAATGGTAAATTAACCGATTTAACGGCCGACTTAATTAACTCAAATCAAATGGCTTTGGTATTGGGTGATGTATTAAGCCGTGCCAAGAACGTAAAGTTGATATCGATTGAGTCATTGCCTGTGACGACCCTAACCGGTAATAATAACGCGCTTGATAAGGTCGAGGAAAAGGCTAAACCTAAATTTTCGAATGCAAGCGGGCAAGATCTGAATGCGGATAAGATCATTAAGAGTGATGAAATATCGAAAAATATTGATGCGGCGTTGGCTAATTCCGAAACACCGATAACCGTCACTGATGACTCGGAAGTATTACTTTATCGACATGGTTTACGTATCACCATGACGGGATCATTTTTTAATATTCAAGCCTATTTAACGCAGATTGAACAGTTACCCAAGAAATTCTATTGGGAGGTCTTTGATTATCAGATACAAGACTATCCAACCGCGCAGGTAGTGATGGAGATTTATACCTTGAGTATTAATAAGGAGTTTATTCGTGGTTAAATTATTACTGCCAATATTCATTTTATTGAGTGCTGGTATCGCGCAAGCGGGACAAGGTGTTATTAACGGTAATGTACTCGATGATCCAACGGGTCCTTGGGGGGCGATAGAGCCTGTCATTCGCCGTCAAGCTAAAGCAAAAGTAAGTATTCCGACCTTACAGGCTATCTTTGTGCGTGATCATACATATATTGCAATCATGAATGACAAAGAGGTGCAAGTGGGAAGCTGGATTTCAGGTTTCAAAGTACGTCGTATCACCACTGATTTTGTGTATTTTGTACGTAATGATAAAGAATTTAGATTGTCATTATTTGGCAGTAAAATTAAACATTAAGGCTCAAATTTAATTATGAACAAGTTGTATCTTGCTATTATTTTAGGTGTATTTTTAACGGGTTGTGAAACAACACGTAGTTCACTTGAGCCTGTAGTCATTAAAGAATCAATTCAAGCAGAGCTTGATCGTGCAGACGCTCAATCACAAACTTGGACTGTACCTGATGATGTCAATGCTGAACTGTTACCAGGATTTGACGGTAATGACAGTTTGAATACACCTGTTATCGAACCACGTATGGACGTTGCTGCTAAATCAGTATCTGCACGCCAGTTTTTTGGGTCCCTGTTAAAGGGCACTAAATATAATCTTATTGTGAGTCCAGACGTGTCGGGCCGTATCACTGTGGCATTAAATGATGTCACGATTGCCGAAACGATGGACGCTGTTGCAGATATGTATGGTTATGATATTCAACGTCAAGGTAATACCTATCGGATAAATGGTGCGGGACTGCGTACCGAAATTATCCCTATGAACTACTTATTGATGAAGCGTAATGGCTTATCAAACAGTTCGATCAGTTCAGGCTATTTAACTGATAGCGGCTCGTCGAGCAGCAGCTCGTCAGATGATAACGACGACTCATCAGATGATTCATCATCGTCGTCATCAAGCAGCGCAGGTACCGAAATATCGACGCAAACAGATACGGATTATTGGGCCGAATTAGAAAATACATTACTGGGCCTAACGGCAAATGAACAAAATACCCAAGTTGTAATTAGTCCGCAAGCGGGTTTGGTGACCGTTTACGGTTATCCGAAAGATATTCGTAAGATAAAAGACTTTTTAACTAAAGCAGAGGAACATTTACAGCGTCAGGTATTGCTTGAAGTGAAGATCATGGAGGTAACGTTGAATGACGGCTACGAACAAGGTATTGATTGGAATGTAAATAATTCGAAAGTTGCAACTGATTCATCGTTTAATTTTAGTGTTAAAGATATAACTGATATTGCTTCTGGTGGCGGTGTATTAACGTTGGCGGGTAACGATTTTAGTGCTGCAATTAAGTTATTAAAGACGCAAGGTGATGTGAACGTTTTATCTAGCCCACGCGTTACAGCGCTTAATAATCAGAAAGCGGTGATTAAAGTTGGTCGTGATGAATATTTTGTAACGGGTTATAGCACGACGACATCAACAGAAAGTAATACCGTAGATCAAGATGTTGACCTTACACCCTTCTTCTCTGGTATCGCCCTCGATGTAACGCCGCAAATTGATAGTGATGGTGGTGTATTATTACACGTTCATCCATCAATTATTGAAGTGACTGATTCGATTAAAACGATCTCAGGTTCAAAGGATATTGTACTTCCGTTGGCAAAAAGTGACGTGCGTGAAACGGATACCGTTGTGAAAGCTAAAAGCGGTGAGATCATTGTGATTGGTGGTTTGATGAAAACCGCGAATAAAGATTTGGTGTCGAAAGTACCTTTCTTGGGTGATATTCCTTGGTTAGGTGAACTCTTTACTCATCGTTCGCAATCAGTACAAAAAACAGAGTTAATCATTTTAATTAAACCTGTAGTCGTTGACCAAAATACATGGCGCTTAGAGTTGGAACGTTCGGCTGAATTACTTGAACAGTGGTACCCAACAGAACAAAAAAATGAGAAAGGCTAATGTATAACGCGCATTTTGGTTTGACGGAAGTGCCATTTGGCTTGACGCCAAATACGCAGTTTTATCACCCCTTGGTTCCGCACTTTGAAGCATTACAGGTTCTGACCACTGCACTTGCAAGTGGTGAAGGTTTTATCAAAGTGACGGGGGAAGTCGGTACGGGTAAGACGCTTATCTGTCGTAAATTACTTAATGAGCTAGGCGATGACTATGTGATTGCTTATTTACCTAATCCGTATTTAACACCCAATGAAATGCGTGCTGCGGTTGCCAGTGAACTCGGTATTGATGCTAGTTTGGATCAACACAAATTAACAGAAGCGCTTAACCATCAATTAATTTCGTTGTCGGCAGAAGCAAAACAAGTCGTCTTGTTGATTGATGAAGCGCAAATGCTGCCCCATGAAACTTTAGAAGCGTTGCGTTTAATCAGTAACTTAGAAACTGAAAGTAAGAAGTTAATGCAAGTTGTGTTGTTTGGCCAACCTGAGTTAGATACACGATTAAAACAAGATAACTTACGTCAATTACGCCAACGTATTACCTTTTCGTACCAACTTCGCCCGTTACTTATTAATGAAACGGCGAGTTATGTTGAACATCGTCTTACTGTGTCTGGCTATCGTGGTGCGTCTTTATTCGAACCTCGCGCATTACGCATGTTACACCAAGCAAGTGGAGGTATACCAAGGTTAATCAATGTGTTAGCACATAAGTGTTTGATGTTAAGCTATGGTTTGAACGATCACAAGGTCAGTGTCGCATTGGTTAAACTTGCCATTAAAGATACCGAAAGTGCAATTCAGCGACGTAATTTACGTTTGCCGATTTTAGCCGGTGTGCTTGTTATTGAAGTGATATTAGTTATTTGGTGGTTTGGAGAATCAATGCTGTGAGTGTTATTAATCAAATGCTGCAGGGGCTAGATAAAGGTGCCCAGCAACAACAAAGACAAGCTGAGCAAAGTGGGGTAGTCATTGTTGCGGCGTCAGCACGTAATAATAACGTCATTATTTGCTTATTTGTCGCAATTGTAATGATGGGGTTACTTGCTGCTTATTTGTTTGTCCAAAAACAAAATACGACTGTTTTAGTCGCTCCGGTTGTGAACGCGGCTGTATTACCTGGCAGAACAGAAAAAGCACGCATAAAACCTGAGCAAGTGCAGACAGTTGCGCGTGTAAATACAAATCATCACGACGTAAATGAAAAAGTGATCGCGAATCACTTACTCGAAAAACCGGTCGTTGTTAGCCCTGTCGTAAAGAAAGTAATGGTTAGTACGGCGCAACCAATCGCATTGCCTGTTACGCCGATTACTAAGGTTATTCATATTGAACCCAAAGCGGCAACTCCCGCAAAGCTTAAGCCAACCACTGAAATACAAAGCGTTGCGATCTCAGTTAACAATGACGCTGAGAAAGAAAATATAATTTCAATTAAAGCAATTACCCGTACACCTGTACAACAAGCTCAGTTATATGCGAAAAAAGCAGAAGCGGCATTACTTTATGGTGATAAGGTGCGTGCCAAGCACCTATTTAGCAAAGTGTTGACGTTGGACAAGCAACATGATTTATCTCGAGAAAAATTAGCCGCGATCTTATACGGTGAGCAACGAACGGAATCGGCAGTAACCTTGTTACAAGAAGGTTTAAGTGTATCGCCTGCATACACAAATTTTCGCCTAATGTTAGCGCGTATTTATTTAAAGAATAAAAATAAACAACAAGCTTATTATTATCTTAAGCCACACAAGCCAGAGATTGACGGTAATGTCGATTATTACGCCATGCTTGCAGGTTTAGCACAAAGTTTAGATGATTTAGATACTGCATTAATTGCGTATAAGCAATTGACCAACTATGAACCAAACCGGGCTAAATGGTGGTTAGGACTGGGGATTTCTGCCGACAAAGCGCAGCAAGTCCGATTAGCATTAACGGCTTATCACACCGCACAAAATATGGGGCAGCTATCTGCTTCTTCACGTAATTATATTAATGCGCGTATTGCCCAGTTGGAGAAACCGTAATGGCACAATTGAAATTAAAACAACGATTGGGTGATTTACTTGTTGGTGAGAACATTATCAGTGAAGCGCAACTTGGTTTAGCACTCAAAGAGCAACGTAGTAGTGGCGGAAAGTTAGGTTCGACACTGATCAACTTAGATTTTATTACCGAAGAGCAGCTGCTTAGCTTTTTATCTCGACAGTTAAATATTCCGTTTTTAGATATTTCGGCATTAAATATTCCACAGCAGACTGTACTGAAATTACCGGAAGTACATGCGCGTCGTCATCGTGCTTTAGTCGTTAAATCTGAAGATAATCATTTAACGGTGGCATTGAGTGATCCTGCTGACCTTTATGCCGTCGAAGCAATATCAAATCTACTTTCTCTTTATCAGCTAGATTTTGCTATTGTCAGAGAAAGTCAATTATTACCTGCGTATGACCGTTTATATCGTCGAACTAAAGATATTGAAGCATTTGCTGGTCAACTCGAAGATGAACATCGACCAACACAAGAGTTCGATATATTTCGCGATGTAGATGATGCATCTAACGAAGCAACCGTAGTTAAGTTTCTTAATTCAGTATTTGAAGATGCGGTGCAAGTCGGGGCATCAGATATTCACATTGAACCGGATGAAAAAGCATTACGTATTCGTTTACGTGTTGATGGTGTTCTACAAGAAAATATTCTTAATGAAGTCGCGATCGTACCGGCATTGGTATTACGACTCAAATTAATGGCTGGTTTGGATATTTCTGAAAAACGTTTACCGCAAGATGGTCGTTTTAATTTAAACGTGCGTAATCAATCGATTGATGTGCGGATGTCAACCATGCCGGTGCAGTATGGTGAATCAGTTGTTATGCGTTTACTTAATCAAGATGCGGGGGTTTTCCAGTTAGAAAGTACTGGGATGCCAGCAGAGTTAATTAAACGTTTACGTAGTTTGATCCGTCGTCCCCATGGCATGGTATTGGTGACTGGACCTACGGGGAGTGGTAAAACAACCACGTTATATGCGGCTTTAAGTGAACTTAACGAACCTGGTAAAAAGATTATTACAGTGGAAGACCCTGTTGAATACCGTTTACCACGGATCAGCCAAGTGCAGGTTAACCCTAAGATAGGTTTGGACTTTGCCCATATTTTGCGTACTTGCTTACGTCAAGATCCTGATATTCTATTAGTGGGTGAAATGCGTGACAAAGAGACTGCTGAAATTGGTCTGCGTGGAGCACTAACGGGTCACATGGTGTTATCAACGCTGCATACCAATGATGCAATTACTTGTGCATTACGATTAATGGATATGGGCGCGCCAGGTTATTTAATTGGCGCTGCATTACGTGCTGTGGTTGCCCAACGCTTAGTACGTAAATTATGTAGTCAATGTAAAAGCACCCATGATCTGGCTAGTAGTGAGCAATATTGCTTAGAAAAAATAGCCAAAGAACCACTGAGTAACGCCCATTTTTATCGCAGTGTGGGCTGTCAAAGTTGTAACTATACGGGTTATCGTGGCCGTATCGGTGTATTTGAATTATTAGAACTTAATGATGCAATGTGCGATGCATTGCGACGTGAAGCTCCTGATGAGTTTGCTGTTGAAGCACGTAAGACTAAATATTATCGACCACTTGTACTTTCGGCGTTGGATTTTGCGAAACAGGGTTTAACCTCTATCGAGGAAGTATTAAAGTTGGCTGATGAGCTTAGTCTCGATGACAGAAGCAGTGAAGATGATGCCAGCCAAGATGAATATAATACTGAACATGTGATTGTCAGTGACGTATTAACGTCTGAGACCTTCGGCGCTAATATTGCAGAAAATATTAGAGAGTTAGACAAAGTCGATAGCGGTGATATTGAAAAGATTTTACGCTTGGCTGAAGTGGTTAGGGCATTGGAGCGTAGTGGGCAGTGAATAGAACCGTAGTGGACAGTAAATAAGACTATTAAGGTTAGCAAATGCCAAATTTTAGTTATAAAGGCCGGGATATCCAAGGCAATGCTGTTTCGGGACAGCAGGAAGCACAAAATCAAGATGTGCTTGTTGAAGCATTAATGCGTAAAGGGATCACGCCCACGTCAATTAATGTATCGACTGGTAACCGAGATATTGATTTTAGCCAATTGTTTACACGGAAAGTCCCGCTTGAAGAGCTGGTTATTTTTGCGCGTCAGATGTATTCGTTAACCCGTGCTGGTATTCCTATGATCCGTGCGATTAAAGGGCTATCAGAATCGAGCTCTCACGTTAAATTGAAAGATGTATTAAACGATGTAGTGACGCGTTTAAACAACGGGACAACATTATCGGCCGCAATGCATGCATATCCACATGTATTTGCGTCTATTTTTGTATCGATTGTCCGTGTGGGTGAAAATACCGGTCGCTTGGATGATTCATTTTTACAGATTTCTAATTATCTTGAATTAGAAATGGATACTCGACGTCGTATTAGTAGTGCGATCCGTTATCCGATGTTTGTATTAATCTCGATTGCATTAGCGTTAGTGGTCTTAAATATTTTTGTGATCCCCACGTTTGCCGATATGTTTACTAAATTTGGCGTTGAATTACCGTGGGCGACACGTGCCTTACTGGCATCCTCCGCTTTCTTTGTCAATTATTGGCACTTATTAATCGTGGGTGTGATCGGCAGTATTTTTGCTTTCAAACATTATATTAAAACCGATAAAGGTAAATTGAAGTGGGGCTTGTTTTATATTCGCATCCCAATTGTAGGACCGGTTATCGAAAAAACCCTGCTATCGCGTTTTGCGCGTAGTTTTTCGTTGATGCTTAAAGGTGGTGTGCCACTGAACAATAGTCTCACCCTAGTGGCCTCAACGGTTGATAATGCATGGATGGAAGTACGTATTCTGTCTATGCGAACTGGTATTGAAGAAGGTAAGAGTTTAACGATTACGGCGATTGAAAGCGGCATGTTTACCCCGCTGATCTTACAAATGATTTCGGTGGGTGATGAAACAGGCCAAGTGGATGATTTGTTATTAGAAGCTGCGCAGTTTTATGAGCGTGAAGTAGATTATGAACTGCAATCGTTAACCGCTAAGATTGAACCTGTATTGATTGGTATCGTTGCCATCATGGTATTGATTTTAGCACTGGGTATTTTTGTTCCTATGTGGTACATGATGGGCGTTGTTCAAGGGTAATTTTAATTACTTATTTAGTAATTATTTTGTTTTTGTGTTTTTTATGGTTGTCGTCGTTATGTTAAACAATATCATGCGTAGTCGTTATATTACGATTTAGCCACATTAATTAAAAAAAACTAGTGAATCTGTATATTTTTTGGCATAGTATCAAAAAATATACAGATTCGTACATTAATGTAAATTATATGGATGTGTTAGTACTTATATGTCTATGTAATTTATCAACAAAGTGAATTGGAGTTTAAATATGAAAAAACAAAATGGTTTTACGCTAATTGAATTAGTGATCGTAATTATCGTACTTGGCATCTTAGCTGCAACTGCAGTACCTAAATTCATCAACTTGCAAGATGATGCTCGCGAATCTGTAGTGAAGGGGGCTGAAGCTGCTATCCATAGTGCTGCAAATATTGTTTATTCTAAAGCTGCAATTGAAGGTGTTGAAAACTCATCGTCTGCATCAGCGGCTGGTATTACGGTTGTTAATGGCTACCCTTCAGCATCAGGCCTAATTTCTGTTGTAGAATTAAGTGACGATTTTACTAGTGTTGCAACTGGTACGTCACCAACTGCGTCATTAGCGATTAGTTTTACAGGTACTACGTGTACATTAACTTATACTGAAGCTGCAACGTCTGCTGCCGCTTATACAGTTGTGAATTCGTGTGGCTAGTAACTAATATATTATGTTAGTTTAAAGGCTTACTTCGGTAAGCCTTTTTTATATTAAAAAATAAAAGGGTCAGATATGAAGAAACAAAATGGTTTCACACTCATCGAATTAGTGATTGTCATTATTGTACTCGGTATCTTAGCGGCAACAGCAGTGCCTAAATTTATCAATTTGCAAGATGATGCGAAAGAATCTGCGATGGCAGGCCTTGAAGCTGCAGTTAACAGTGCCGCTAACATTGTTTATTCTAAATCTGCAATCGATGGTACAGAAGGTCGCTCATCGACTGTTGAAGGTGTTGCTACTTGGTTTGGTTACCCCGCTGCAACATCTGCAGGTATTGCAACCGCGGTTGAAACGACAGGTTTTGATACAATGGCCGCTGTTCAAGAGATGAGTATTCTTTTTGTAGCTGGAAATGATAAAGAAGCGAATGATCTGTGTTTACGATATACGGAAGCTGCCTCATCTGGCGCTGTTTACACTGTATTTTCTGGAAAACTTAGTTCTGACGCGCGGAGTTGTATTGCGAAGTAATACATTCATAATCTAGCGAGTAATCGCATTAAAGACTTACTTCGGTAAGCCTTTGTTCACATTCAAAATATAGATGCTTCACTGTATTAACGGCGTAATAACACATTGAAAATGTTATAATAAGCCCACCTAAACGAACCCTCTCTAAGTCATAGTTTTGTATTGCAATAAGTGGTTTTTGGGTTAATGAAAAATTAACCGATTAAGTCGTAAGCAAACTGAGCTAGGGTCAAATTGAAACCAGTTATGGTTACCCTAAAGCAAGTGATGCTGGAATTAAATGGTTTCTCTCATTCAGATTATACTCATCAATCACTGACAGCCAAGGCCGTTATTTTTTATATCGATGGTGCAGATACGTTTGGTGCTTGCACATTGGTTTATCAAGAAGCGACGTCAAGTGCGGGCTATCAAATCTGGTTTGGTTCGGATACAAAAGCAACTAACCCTGACAGTAGTTAGTAACTCGATAAATTATAAGTAAAAACAAAGGTCTACTTCGGTCAGTTTTTTTATTAAAAGCATATCTATTTATAAATATTTTATTTTTTATCTTCATCAGTACCTTTATATTATCTAATTATACGTATTTAACCTTGATTAATACGCTGATACTAATGCAAGTGTATTAAATTTATAATATTATCAACATTCAGTATGGGAAGGGATCTAATACCTAGCATCCATTATCATGACTCTTACCAGGTGTTAAGCGAATGCGTACTAAGTTAGGTTTTACCCTCATTGAACTCGTGATTATTATTTTGCTAACTGGTACTTTAGCTGCAACCGCGATCCCTAAATTTACCGGTAGCGATGGCTTTGAAGCGCAAACGTATCGTGACCAGCTACAGCAATTACTCAAAACTGTGCAACAGCAAGCGATGAGCTGTGGTAGTGACTGTCGAACTTCCCGTGCAACCAATCCTTATGCCTGTAACCGTGTCGTTATTACCGCTGGTCGTTTTGGTATTCCCACTAATTGTGAAACTGGATTACCAACCTCATTTGCAGCGCCGCATTTGGGGATGAGCGCAGCCGAGGCGAATAGTACTAAAGTCAGTTTTAGCGTTACGAACACTGAAACTCTGGGTATTATTGAGTTTGATGAATTAGGTATTGCCAATGGTTGTAGTACCAGTAATAGCGGTTGTAATATCTTGATTATAGGCAAGCAAACATTATCACTGCGCATCGAAGCACAAGGTTTTATTCATGAAAACTAATTCAACGCCAAGACCACTTAAGACACGAAATCAACGCGGTTTCACCTTGATTGAAATTGTGGTTGGTATGGTAGTGTTAGCCATCTCGTTAGTGATTGTCACGGGTATCTTCTTGCCGCAAGCTAATAATACTGTCACGCCTATGTATCAAATTAAAGCCACGGCGTTGGGTAAGCGCATCATGGACCAAGTCTTGATCCGTTATTATGATGAAACGAGCACGAGTTCTGGTGGTTTTATTCGTTGTGGTGAACAAAATAGTGATGGGGTAGTTCTATTTCCTTGTAGTTCTGATTTAGGTACTGATGGTAGTGAAGTTAGCTCTGCACCTGGCAATTTCAATGACGTTGATGATTATAATATTTACTGTGGAAATAGTGATCCTGGCGCGGCATTGGCTTCTTTTACGAATGAATACCCTGGTTACGGCTTACGAATTTGTGTGTCGTTCGCGGCAGATAAATTTAATTCGAACCTTACTTCGGATGTTACCGATATAGCGAAAAGAATCCGAGTTACCATATCTATGCCTAATGATGAAGCCATCGAATTAACGTCATTTAAGGGGAACTATTGATGGCTAGACTTAAATTACCACAAGGACTTCATGCCGGATTTACCTTGATAGAATTAACCATAGTGATCCTTTTATTGGGTATTGTTGGTATGTTCAGTAGCCGTTTTATCAGTTCCAATGTCGTGTTGTATCAAACATCGATTAATCAGAATGAACGCTTAAACGATGCGCGATTTATCTTCAACCGAATGGATAAAGAACTTAACTCTGCCGTCGCGTTTAGTTTAAGAATTAATACCACAGGTAATAATACCTGCATCGACTTTGTGCCTTTTACCGCCGCGGGACTGTATATTGGTAATGTTAGCGGGGAGTCTACTATGTCATTAATCATGGACCGTCGAACAAGGGAAAATGCTGGCAGTAATACAGATGATTTTAGAGGCCAATATGTCAGTGTATTGACTACCAACGCAGATGATTTTTATTTATTGCCCTCAAGCTCGGTTGCGGAAATAACAAATTATGTCTCCGCGTCTGGTGCTAACCCAACCCAAGCAACTTTAACTTCTGGCAGTAACTTAAGCAGAGACTCATTAGTCTCACGGTATTTCATTGCCAAGAACAAAGTACAATATTGCTTACTCGCTATTGGTGATTCAATGCGTTTGTTCCGAAATCAAGCGCCATTATCAGCACAAAACTATACCTTAGACAATCGAGTCTTGATGGCTGATGATCTGAGTGTTGATAGTTCGATGAGGTTGTCATCGGCCAGTTTATTTAGTCATGCAATTTTAAATCTTAATTTTGGCTTTAAATTACGCGATGACAGTGTGCTTCGATTCGATCATCAATTGGTTATAAGCAATGTTCCATAATGATATGCCCCATAAAACAGTGAAGTTAACACTATGCAGATAAGTATCAAGCAACAACAAGGTAGTATGCTCGTTATCGCCTTATTTATTATTGTGGTTATGTCTTTATTAGCCGCAACCTTGAGTCGTGTTCTGAGCTCAAGCGCTGATAGTGTCGCGAACGAAGTGTATAGCGCTAAAGCCTATTATGCGGCTGAAAGTGGAATGGATTATGGTATCTATCAAATATTGCGAAATAATCGAATATGTGCGGATTTTCCTGCTGTAACAGCTATTTCAGGTGCGGCAAATGTACAGTTTGATATCAGTAATGAAACTGGATTGGAAAATTGCAGTGTTGCGATTACTTGCCAACGTATTCCTGTGGATAATAGTAGCCTATTTTATCTTACTTCCACTGGTACTTGTGATGGTGGCAAAATTATTGCTGAGCATAATATTGAAGCGGAAGTGAAATGATGAAATTGAGTTTGTATTTACAAAAAAGACCAGGCTCTAACCTGCGATTTGTTATTGCTTTTATTATTAGTTTATTATCCTCTCAATTTGCTTTTGCCGACGTAGTATTGAAGGGGAAAATGAAGATTGGTGATTATACCTATAGAGCGATGGGACCTCAATATCTTGTAACTGCAGACCGTACTTGGTACGGAAACTTGAAGAACCCTAAACCTAATAAACCTATACATTTCAATTTAACTGAAGCTATAACCCTTACCCAAATCAAGGTTCATAGAGCTTCAGGTATCGGGGGACAATTATATTTTGTAATATGGAAGGCTGGAAGTAATACACCTGTAGTCAATACTCGTTCAGAGCTGTATCGTTATAGCTCATCATTAGGATTATCTGTAAATTTGCCTAAAGGTGATTATGAACTCGCTATTGTTGGGCAATGTTATAATTGGCCTAACGGCCTTATAGGTTGGGATAAGGATTGTAGGAACTTTGATGATTTTAATTTTAAGAATATAACTTTAAAGACATCTGTTGGTAATACGGATAGCTTTTCTTTTCTTCAACGCCGTCATATCGGAGATAACGATGAGTATCCACGTGATGGTTATGCGGGGCGTTGGTATCCAGATAAAGATGAAGGCGATAATGCTAAATATGAATTCAAACCGCTTCGTGATGGTTCGGTAGATTCTATTATAATTTATAATTACCGTGATTTAGTTCGTCACGAAAATAATGTCCGCTTAACGCTAACAAATAAGAATACTGGTGAGGTTATTTCCCAACGTTATTTACGTAGTGGGACTACAACTGGTGATTATATTTGGAGTATCAAACGAAAATTTAAAAGTAAGAATACTTATGAGCTTAAAATTGATGTTAGTCGATTCGGTGATAATGACGATATGTCTTGGGATGATATTGTCGTTAAGTTTGAAGCAGATACACCTCCTCCCGCTATTGACCACTACAAATTAACCTATAGTGATCATGCATTAACGTGTGAAGCTGCTGTTGTCAAAGTGCAGGCTTGTACAAATACTTTCCAGTCGGGTTCAGCTTGTGTTGAATCAACGAATTTGACAAGTGCAACCTTAGTCGGTAATGCTAAGGTTGGATCTGGCTCTATATCGGAATCCAGCGGTCCTTTTATAGGCTCGACAGATATTAACTTAGGCTACTTAGATTCTGGTGACTTAACTCTGTCATTGACTGGTATCGGCAATAAATATTATAAGTGTAATGGTACGAGTAACTGTGATATTAATTTTGCTGATACCGGTTTTTTCTTTAGCTATGATAATGCAGATGGCAGTGACAATATTGCCAGTCAAGTGGCGGGTGTTAACTTTTCTAAACCGATTAAACTGGATGCTTTTTATAATAAAAATGGCCAATGTAAGAATATCTTCAAAAATAATGAAATAATACCGGTGAAATTGGGCGTTCAATGCCAAGAGCCAAATCGTTGCTCGTCTTTAAACTTTGTTGTGAACGGGGTGAATCTCGGTAAAAATGGTGGAAATGAAGAAAACGATTACAATGCGGTTAATTTAGCATTTAGTCACCATATCGCTCAGGTTAATACTGCACAATATCAAGATGCCGGTAAAATAAATTTAATCGCGAGCTATACGATCAATGATAATCGTAATGATTTGGATGGTTTAACAATTAAGGGGCAAAGTAATCAGTTTGCAGTGAGACCCTACAAATTCAAAATTAAAGCCACGCGTCATGATAACGCAATAAGAACAGAACTGACGGCGCAGGATAACAATGTATTAAAGCATGTACATAAAGCGGGTGACATTTTTGCATTTAAGATCCAATCGCTGAATGCAGACGGTAACATTACGTCTAATTATGTCCCTAATTCAAATGATAACTTACGTATAAAGTTAACTCGTTCTATGCCTACAGCAGACTTGTTTGAAGGGAAATTTAGTTATGCAAAAAATAAGACGCTATTAACTTCGACCTCGGCCACGTGGGCTGAAATACCTGACTTGCCAACCTTTGATAAAGGGGTCTATAGCTTTGCTGACTCGACTTATAGTGAAGTAGGTGCAATTCAGATAAATGTGAAAGACACTGATTACTATGGCATGGTATTTTCTGTTGATGATAATTTTTCGGCAAATTCTAATGGTACTGAGATAGGCCGTTTTATTCCCTCCCATTTTGAATTAGTGTCATCAAAAGTAGATAACTATGTTGGTGCGAGAGGCTATGTTCGTGAGGGACATGACTATGAATTTCCTAATGGCCTGAGTAGTTATGTTGCAGGAACAACTGTTTTACAGCCGAAGGACGGTAATGTTTATGAATGTCGAACATGGCCGAATAATGGTTATTGCGTGCAATGGAGTGAAGGTTCAAACCAATATGAACCTGGTATAGGCCGTAATTGGGAAATGGCCTGGATCTTATTAGCTTCACCAGGGGGCGGAGCTGTATTCACTTATATGGACCAGCCTGAGCTATTATTTGATTATCGTCTTGAAGCGCAAAATAGCGCAGGTTTCGTGACAAGAAACTACAATGGCGATGATAAAGCGACAGTTAGTTTTATTGCGAATGCTAATGGACGCGATTTATCATCCCGCTTAGTAGATTATGGTGGAGTTTGGAGTGATGGAGTCTATCAACCAATAGGTATGCAGGATCGTGGTTATTTTTCGCGACAATCAACTGGACCTGATGGTCCTATGATGAATACCCTTTTTGGCATCGGTATTACTGATAAAGATGATGTTGTGCTTAACGACTTAAATCTTCCTGCTACGCCAGATACAGCAACGGCACGTATGTTATCTCTACAAACTAGCGAATTACGCTATGGCCGTTGGACAATTGCTGATGGATACGGTCCGATATCGAATGATTTTGCCACAACCATGCAAATTGAATATTTCAATGGGACAAACTTCATTAAGAATAATGATGATTCTATAACGGACTTCGATTTTGTAGATGCGACGCTAACTGATATTTCTTTAGGCGGAATACTACCTGCGCTTTCAGGAAACGGAAATTTTACTAACGGTATTACGCAAGAGTTAATCATTGCTGCACCGAATCGAAATGGTGAGGTTAAACTTGATTATACCGTTGATAATTGGTTTAAATATAAGTGGGTGGATGGTCATGTTGGTTTTGATCAATCACCGTCGGCGAACATCGTATTCGGCTTTTTCTATGGCAATGATCGAGTTATTTACCGAAGAAGGTTAAATTAATAGTTTGTCGGTCATAAAGTCTGATAAACTTGCCACATTCATTGCGCATTGGTAAAGTTAACCGATCCTGCAACATTTTACTTTTAGGAATGCCCATAGCCATGTTTAAGAAGTTAAGAGGCGTATTCTCTAGCGATTTATCAATCGACTTGGGAACAGCAAACACCCTGATTTATGTTAAAGGTCAAGGTATTGTCCTTGACGAGCCTTCTGTTGTTGCGATCCGCCAAGAGCGTGGTGCAAATAAGAGTGTTGCCGCAGTTGGTACAGCTGCAAAGCAAATGCTAGGTCGTACACCTGGTAATATAGCCGCTATTCGTCCAATGAAAGATGGGGTAATTGCCGACTTTTTCGTGACAGAAAAAATGTTACAGCACTTTATTAAACAAGTGCATGACAATAATTTTTTCCGTCCAAGCCCACGTGTTTTAGTGTGTGTACCATGTGGTTCAACACAAGTAGAACGTCGTGCGATTCGTGAATCGGCACAGGGTGCGGGTGCGCGTGAGGTATTTTTGATTGACGAGCCTATGGCGGCGGCAATCGGTGCTGGTTTGCCTGTTTCTGAAGCAACCGGTTCTATGGTTGTTGATATAGGTGGTGGTACTACCGAAGTGGCAATCATTTCATTAAATGGTGTTGTTTACTCTTCATCAGTTCGTATTGGTGGTGACAAACTGGATGAAGCAATCATCAGTTATGTGCGTCGCAACTATGGTAGCTTAATTGGTGAGGCTACTGCTGAACGTATTAAGAAAGAAATTGGTTCTGCATACCCACTCGACGAAGTTGTTGAAATTGAAGTGCGTGGCCGTAACCTTGCAGAAGGTGTACCGCGTAGTTTCATCCTAAACAGTACTGAAATTCTAGAAGCCTTACAAGAACCATTATCGGGTGTTGTGAGTGCTGTAATGACAGCGTTAGAACAGTCTCCACCTGAGTTAGCGTCGGATATTGCTGAACGTGGTATGGTGCTAACCGGTGGCGGCGCGTTAATCCGTGGTCTTGACCGTTTATTACTTGAAGAAACTGGTATTCCTGTTGTTATTGCTGAAGATCCACTTACCTGTGTGGCTCGTGGCGGCGGTACAGCATTAGAAATGATTGATATGCACGGTGGCGATCTGTTCCATTACGATTAAGCACCTGATTCAATAATCCTATAGGGTGGCGGGCGCGCCATCCTTTGAGAACTCCACTTAATGAAACCTATTTTTGCTACCTCAACATCGTTACAACTGCGCTTATTTTTTGCGGTTATCGCTTCTTTCTCATTAACTATTTTTGATTCTAAATTTGATTCATTTTCAAATGTACGTGTCTATTTAAATACCGCGGTATCACCACTCATTTATGCGGCCGATATACCCAGTGAAATGCTGAAAGGTGTATCCAATACAGTTGTTACTCGCCGAGATTTGAAAAAACAAGTTCAAGAACAGCGAGACAAACTATTTATTCAACAAGTTCAGCTGCTTGAATTTAAGCACTTAAAAGAAGAAAATAAACGTCTACGAGCTTTACTTAACTCACCTGTACATGCCGACCAGCGTAAATTAGTGGCTGAGATTATTACCGTGAATTCGGATCCTTTTTCCTTGCAAGTGGTGATTAACAAGGGGGCGGTAGACGGTACTTATATTGGTCAACCGATATTAAATGAACAAGGTGTTGTTGGCCAGATAGTCGATGTGTCCGCTACATACAGTCGTGTATTACTGATTACTGATATTACGCACGGTATTCCGGTCCGAGTTCAGCGTAATGACATCCGTGCGATTGCCAATGGGAGCGGTGAATTAAACAGTCTTACGCTACCTTATGTCCCCCATAGTACCGATATTCAAGTTGGCGATGTGTTAGTTACCTCTGGTCTTGGTGGTGTATTCCCTGAAGGCTATCCGGTCGCTACGATCACCGATTTCACTTATCAAATGGGCCAACCTTATGCACAAGTTGAAGCAAAACCGATTGTGGCATTAGAACGGATCCGCTATGTATTACTTATTTGGGATGATAAAGAAAATACAGCTGAAAATAATAATGTTAAATCGATGATAAACGCAGACAAGGAAGGAACATTATGACATATGCTAACGGTCGTTTTAAAATCATCCTAACTTTAATCATCGCGTTATTACTCACTGTATTACCTGTACCAGAGCCTTTAAATAACTTTCGTCCTGATTGGCTGTTTTTGGTACTAGGTTATTGGTGTATGGCACTGCCATATCGCGTGAATATTGGTTATGCGTGGATCACGGGATTAATGCTCGATCTATTATTAGGTGCGCCGCTCGGTATTCATTCTTTAGCGCTGTCAATTGTCATCTATATTATTGTGATGAATCATCGTTTGATCCGGAATCTATCATTGTGGCAACAAGCGTTAGTTGTAGGCTTTTTAGCGGGCTTAAACAAGTTGGTGGTATTTTGGGCTGAAAAATTACTTTTTGACATAACAATAACACCTATGTACTTATGGTCAATCCTAACCACAATGTTAATATGGCCATGGATATTCTTGATTTTACGTAAAATTCGCCGTCAGTTTGCTATTAGTTAGTGGGCATAAGATAGCTTAATCGTGCAGAAGATAATAAGATGAAACAGATAAATATGTACTTAGCATCACAGTCGCCGCGTCGCCGTGAATTACTGACGCAAATTGGTGTCGAATTTTCGGTGTTAGCCGTTGAGGTTGAAGAGCAGCAACAATCGGGCGAACTTGCTGCTGATTATGTTGCTCGATTAGCACGCGATAAAGCCCAAGCCGGTACTGTGGTTCTAGAAAATGCTAACGTCGAGCAGGGATACTCTCACGCAGCTGCTGAATATGTAGTGTTAGGTGCCGATACCATCGTGGTATATGCCGGACAAGTGTTAGAAAAACCAGTTGATGAAGCAGATTCGAAACGTATGTTGAGTTTATTATCAGGTCATGAACATGAAGTGATGACCGCCGTTGCACTTGCCGATACCAGCCGTTGCTGGGTTGAAGTTGTGACTACTCAGGTACAGTTTCGAGAAATATCAGCCACTGAAATGCATGATTACTGGTGCACCGGTGAACCCACTGATAAAGCGGGTAGTTATGCGATCCAAGGTATTGCAGGTAAATTTGTTAGCCATATTAGCGGCAGCTATAGCGCTGTTGTTGGCTTACCATTAATGCAAACAGAGCAGTTAATTCAAGCCTTTAAGGCAGAACAGAATAAGTAATGAAGGGCTAAATAATATGGGTCTAACGACAGAGTTATTAGTAAATGTTACCCCGAGCGAAACTCGTGTTGCCTTGATTGAAAATGGCATATTACAAGAAATACATGTAGAACGTGAAGCGAAACGTGGCATCGTGGGTAATATCTATAAAGGTAAAGTAAGTCGGGTATTACCGGGCATGCAGGCTGCATTTATTGATATTGGTCTTGATAAAGCGGCATTTTTACATGCGTCAGATATTGTCCCGCATACAGAGTGTGTTGCCGCGGGTGAAAAAAAGCATTTTAAAGTCGCAGATATTTCTCAGCTGGTGCGTCAAGGCCAGGATATCACAGTACAAGTGGTGAAAGATCCGATGGGTACTAAAGGTGCGCGTCTCACCACCGATATTACGTTACCCTCTCGCTATTTGGTCTTTATGCCGGGCAGTTCTCATGTGGGTGTCTCACAACGTATTGATTGTGAAGAAGAGCGTGATCGCTTAAAACGTGTTACCGAAGCCCAGATTGATGAATTGGGTGGTTATATCATTCGTACGGCAGCAGATGGTGTCCGTGATAAAGAAATTGAACAAGACATTGCTTACTTAAAACGTTTATGGACCAAAGTGCTACAACGTCAGAAAAGTAATCCAAGTGCGAGTATGTTGTATCAGGATCCATCATTAGCATTCCGTATTATTCGTGATTTTGTTGGTTCGCCATTGGATAAAATTCGAGTCGATTCTCGTCTTGCTTATACTGAGTTATGTGAATTCACGGAATCCTATGTGCCTGAGTTAGTCAGCTCATTAGAGCTCTATACGGGTGAGCGTCCTATTTTTGAAATGTACGATGTTGAAAATGAATCGCAGCGTGCTTTAGAGCGTAAAGTCACTTTAAAATCAGGTGGTTATTTAATCATTGATCAGACGGAAGCGATGACGACGATTGATATTAATACTGGTGCTTTTGTCGGTCATCGAAACCTTGAAGATACTATTTTTAATACCAATGTTGAATCAACCCAAGCGATTGCACGACAACTGAGATTACGTAATCTGGGTGGCATTATCATTATCGATTTTATTGATATGCAAAGTTCTGAGCATCGCCGCCGGGTGATGGAATGTTTAGAGGCCGCATTAAGTCATGATCGCGCTAAAACGAATACTCATGATTTCTCGGCGTTAGGATTAGTCGAAATGACCCGTAAACGTACCCGTGAATCATTAGAACACGTGCTATGTTCGGATTGTCCAACGTGTGATGGCCGTGGTTCAGTGAAAACAGTTGAAACGGTATGTTATGAAATCTTCCGTGAAGTAACCCGTGTTAATCGTGCTTATGATGCGGATCAGTTTAACGTTTATGCCTCTGTCGCTGTTGCTGAGTATATTGAAAAAGAAGAGTCACACAGTATTGCTGAATTGGAATTGTTTATGGGTAAGCAGGTGAAGATAAAGCCTGAACCGTTATATTTGCAAGAGCAATTTGATGTGGTAATGATGTAGCGTGACAGCTAAACGAAATTGGCTAAGAAGGTGTGGTAAAGCATGCCTCTATACTTTCGCCTGCTTAGCTGTTTTCTCTGCAGTCTCAATTAGCCTATTACGGGCGAGTTTACCTTACCTGAATCAATATCATGATCGGGTTATTGATTGGTTGGTGGCGGATCAATCGGTAAGTATTGAAGTAGAAAGTATTGATGCGGGCTGGTATAAATTCGGCCCGGTATTAATTATTAATACTTTAGACGTTAAGTTTGATGAGTCATTGCCGTATGACTTTGACGTTGAGCGCATCAAGATCAGTATTGATTTTTGGAATAGTTTATTAGAGCGGAAATTACTACTCAATAATCTAATTTTAGATGGAGCCCAGATCAAGCTTCCGATCTCTCCCTTCGAACGCTCCACGGAACAAGAAACTAATCTTGCCACTCCTGAATTAACCCGCTTACTGGATGTGTTTTTTCGTCAACTCAAAAATTTCGAATTAACCAATAGTAACTTACGGGTATTAACGCCTGCAGGTGAAGAAAAAGTTATTCATATCCGTGAATTTGCTTGGTTAAATCAAGGTCGTCGCCACCGTGGAGACGGTTGGGCATACATTAATGATGATATTGCCGATAATAATTTACGTATCATGGTCGATGTGACGAGTGCCAAAAATGATTTAACCAATGTCAGTGGTCAAGTGTATGTTCAGGCAGAGAACATGAGTTTGTCTAATTGGTTTGAAAAAGTATTGTTTAAACGCGAAGGCTTAAAACAAGGCGTATTAAGCTTCGAAAGTTGGATTGATATTGTCAATAACAAACCGACATCGGCATTATTACAATTACAGCCTTCAACCTTCACTTGGCAAAATGAAACTCGACAACAAAGTTTGAATATCTGGGGTGGTTATTTACAATGGCAATTAACCGATTCTGGGTGGCAATTAGACAGTCATGATCTGGCGCTGGTCACCAATGGTATTATGTGGCCGCAACTTGATATACAAGTCAGACAGCAAAAAGGTGAAATACTTGCCGCTGTAAATCAACTTGAGCTGTCTAACTTGGCACCTATGGTGGCCCTGTCTCGTCATGTTGATGAAGCCTTGTTTAAAGATCTTAAAACCCTATATCCACACGGATTAGTCCATGATATTAAGGTTAAAGTACCACTGCAAGACTGGACTCAGTTAAGCTATCAATTGAAGGTTGATGGTCTACAGCTACAAAGTTGGCAGGGTTTTCCTAGTATTGAGAATGCCGATATTGCACTAACGGGTAGTTTAGAGGCTGGCAAGGTCAGCATTGATATGACTGATGCGGAATTAGATCTTAGCCACCACTTAGAGCATCCTATTCGGGTTAATCAATTTTCGACAGACTTTATCTGGCGTCGTTACAGTAATACAGAAGATGTTGATAGCAAGAATGGCAATGGTATTGAGATCATCGCCGATAAAATTACCCTTGATACTCCAGAGATTGTCCTCGATAGTCAATTTTTATTAGATATCCCCACTAACGCTAATGCTTTTTTAAGCCTTGCAGGTGATCTTAAATTACGTGATGCCAGTAAAGCATTTTATTACTACCCAAGCGAATATATGGGTGAAGCATTAATTGATTATCTTCGTGGTGCATTAAAACAAGGCTATGCCGATAATGGCCAATTGTTGTGGTTTGGTGAATTTGCTAATTATCCTTATCGTAATGGCGATGGAATATTCCAAACTAAGCTGAATGTCGTTGATGCTGTGTTTGCTTTTGATTCACAATGGCCAAGCGTAACCGACTTAGAACTTGAGTTATTATTTAAAAACGATGATTTATTTATGTCATCCCGAAAAGGTAACTTGGATCAAGTCGCGATCTCTCGTGTGGACTTGCAACTGCCTCGTTTAGGGGATGTGAAAGCGCTTGGTATTCAAGCGCAATTTAAGACGACGGGCGCGCAAGCCAAATCCCTTATTGATTCCAGTCCGTTACCTGAAGTGACTAATGCGTTAAACAGTCTCCAAGTTTCAGGTGATATTAATGGGAAAATAGATATTGTTATTCCATTTACCGATGATGCTCAAGTGGTGGTAAAAGGGGACATAGACTTAGTTAATGACCGTATGTACTTGCCTGCGCTTGATTTGACCTTTACTGATGTTAACGGCAGTTTCACATTTGATGATGATGGTTTGTTATCGACACCGTTAACGGCAAAATTACTCGGCGAACCACTTGATGTTCGCTTTCGTAGTGGGCAGAAAAATGCGCATTATCAGGTAAATGTTGAACTTGCTGGTCAGTGGCAAAGTAATAATATTATGGCTCAGTTAATGCCACAATATCAGCAATATGCTTCTGGTGGTATAGACTGGAAAGGCTCATTAAACATGGTGTTTCCTGAACAAGGATTTAACTATGAATTTGATGTGCAGAGTGACTTACAAAACCTAACACTCGATTTACCTATGCCATTAGAAAAAATAGCTACTCAGGATTGGCCAACTAATATTTCTGTGGTTGGTAATGATAAGCAAGCGAGTATTCAATTAACCGCCAGTGATGCGATGTATTTTTCTGGACAGGTTAATTATGCGAAGGAACAGCTAGAACTTATTCAATCATTAGTACAGATTGGTCATGCTGATGAACTGCTGATAAGTGATTCGGCCAATGCTATCGTTGTCAATGTTGATCAGCTTGATATTGCCGAGTGGCTATTATGGTATGGCGGATTACCTGACAGTGAATTTGATGTGAGTAGTACGGTGGAACCCTTATCCTCAATAAAAATCTCGGTAGCAAATACGGTTTACTATCAACAGCCTTTGAATGATTTAACGATAACGGCGACAAAAAGTTATCATAACTGGGGTATTGATCTTAAAGCGAGTGAGTTTAATGGTTCGGTTGTTATTCCGGATACCGGTAATATAAATATCGACTTTGATTATCTTTATTTGCCTGATCTGGTACTACCGTCAGATGCAACTAATGATGCAGACGTTGCACAAGAAACCAAATCAGCAGCACTTGTCTGGCAAGATGTTCCCGGTTTCAATTTCAATTGTGGAGCTTGTATTCTGGGAAAAATTAATTTAGGAAGTACATCTGCAAAAGTGATTAAAAGTACGTCTGGCTTAACACTTAAAGCTCTTGATATTGATATGGAACATTCAAAAGTCGCCATGACTGGGCGTTGGTTCACAGATAAAGAAGGTAATCAATCGACTCAATTACAGGGTGAGTTAAAAACCAAAAGTGTTGAAGAATTTATGACGGGCTTAGGATTAATTAGCCCGTTAGCGAAAACGCCTGCCGATGTGGACTTTAGTCTTGCTTGGCAAGATCAACCTTTTAATATTGATGGTGACTCGTTGAGTGGTCACGCCACGATAATAACGAAAGCAGGGCGGATCTCTAATGTTAGTGATAAAGGTACTCGTTTTTTAAGTGTGCTGAGCTTACAGTCATTAGTGAAACGATTAAGTTTAGATTTTAGTGATGTGTATAATGATGGTTTACCGTATTCATCAATGCAGGCATCATTACAGATTGCTGATGGTGCGATTCATAATCGTGATTTTTTGTTGAATTCAAGCAGTGGTAAAATTACCGGTAGCGGCTACCTTGATTTAGTGACTCGCACCATTAATTATAATTTAAGCTTTTTTCCTGATGTGACGTCGAGTTTACCGGTATTGACTGCGTTTGCAGTCACGCCAACAACAGCATTGGCTGTATTTGCCTTATCGAAGATCTTGGAGCCTGTGCTTGAAGTGATCACTGAGCTTAAATTTAATGTCAGTGGTGACGTTGACAATCCGGTATTTACGGAAGTAAAACGGAATAAAAAACAGATTGCAGTGCCCGATAAATTAATCAACGCTGCAGAGTCGGAAACTACAAGGAATAAGTGATGCAATTAGTGGCGATTCAAATGACCTCTGGTGCTGATATTACGGTAAACTTAGCGTATGTAGCCTCGCAACTTAGGCTGATTAATACTGGTGTTGAACCGACCTTAGTATTATTGCCAGAGAATTTTGCATTATTTTCTAATCGTGATGATTATTTCTCTCATGCAGAGTCCTTAGGCCAAGGGCCTGTACAGCAGCAACTTGCAGACTGGGCTAAGCAATATAAATGTTGGCTGGTGGCGGGTTCTTTTCCTATTCTTAGTCATAGTAATGAGCGTATTTATACCACCAGTTTAGCATTTGACCCGAATGGGGAATTGGTGCAACATTACAACAAGATTCACTTGTTTGATGCCCATGTACCTGCAGTATTAACCGCCGCGAGTAATAATCAAGAGAAGACCGTCATAAACGTTCAAGCGTATAAAGAGTCGGATAGTTTCATACCTGGCGACAGCGTCGCCACCTTTACCGTTGGTGATGTTAAGTTTGGTATGGCTATTTGTTATGACTTACGTTTCCCAGAGCTATTTCGGGTACTCAGTGTCGCCAAGGTTGATGTGTTATTATTGCCAGCTGCATTCACTTATGCGACAGGTAAAGCGCACTGGTTACCACTGTTACAAGCCCGAGCGATAGAAAATCAATGTTACGTGTTAGCGGCGAATCAGGTGGGTGACCATGGCCAAAATCGCCATACTTGGGGACATTCTGTTATCTTAGACCCTTGGGGTGAAATTCTGGCGCAACAAACCTTTGCGTGTGGTATTAGTTGTGCAAAATTAGACAAAGAAAAGTTAGTACAAGTACGTACTGATATACCTATTTTACAACATGCGCGCTTTACGGCGAGCTTGAAAAATAAAGAGTAAAAACTCAGATGATATTTGAACAAGTCGAAAATTCAATTTTACTGCCAGCCGATTTAAATATCGATAAGCTGCAGAGTACACTGTCATTATTGATGGGCAATCAGCTTGATTATGGTGATCTTTATTTCCAAGCTTGCAAACATGAATCTTGGGGTTTAGAAGACGGTATCGTCAAAGAAGGGTCGTTTAATATCGAGAGGGGTGTTGGTGTTCGAGCTGTTTCTGGTGAGAAAACTGGTTTTGCTTATTCTGATGATATCAATCTACAAGCATTAATCCAGTCTGCGAAAGCGGCACGAGGTATTGCTGCTAGCGGCGGTGAAGGTAAAGTTAAAGCATGGAGTAAACCTCAAGGCAGTGAAATATATCAGCCATTAGATCCATTAGTGAGTATGGATAAGCAACGTAAAATAGCCTTGTTGCACGAGGTTGATGTGTACGCTCGGTCATTAGATTCACATGTTACACAAGTGAGTGTGAGCTTGTCGGCAGTATACGAAGAGATCTTGGTTGCTGCAACTGATGGCACTCTTGCGGCGGATATTCGACCATTAGTACGCATGAACTGCTCTGTGCTGATTGAGAAAAATGGCAAACGTGAACGTGGCGGCGCGGGTGGCGGTGGCCGTTATGGTTTTGATTATTTCTTAGATGATGTAGATGGTGTACAGCGTGCATTCAGCTATGCCAAAGATGCAGTGCGCCAAGCATTAGTTAATATTGATGCAATTGATGCACCTGCTGGTGCAATGCCTGTTGTTCTTGGTGCGGGTTGGCCGGGTGTATTACTACACGAAGCCGTGGGTCATGGTCTAGAAGGTGACTTTAACCGTAAAGGTACGTCTGCTTATGCGGGTAAGATTGGCGAGAAAGTAGCATCTTCACTGTGCACAATTGTTGATAATGGCACGCTAGCTAATCGCCGTGGTTCATTGAACATTGATGACGAAGGTACTGTGGCACAAAATACCATGTTGATTGAAAATGGTATTTTGAAAGGTTACATGCAAGATAAGCTTAACGCCCGTTTGATGGGGGTGGAGTCTACGGGTAACGGTCGTCGTGAATCATTCGCGCATTTACCTATGCCGCGTATGACTAATACGTATATGTTACCTGGTGAGAGTACACCAGAAGAGATCATTAGCACGGTTGAGAAAGGTATTTATGCACCTAACTTTGGTGGTGGTCAAGTTGATATTACTTCGGGTAAATTTGTATTCTCTGCATCTGAAGCGTATTTAATTGAGAACGGTAAAATCACCACCCCAATTAAAGGGGCGACTTTGATCGGTAATGGTCATGAAGCAATGCAGCATATCTCAATGGTTGGTAACGACCTAGCATTAGATAAAGGTGTGGGTATTTGTGGTAAGGAAGGTCAGAGTATCCCTGTTGGTGTTGGTCAGCCTACACTGAAATTAGATAGCATGACTGTGGGTGGCACTGGTAGCTAATTTGCTATCTGTGTTATTCATTTGATAAAAATAAAGCCCTAGCAAGTATATAAATGACTTGTTAGGGCTTTATTGTTTGTGCAGACTAATATTATAGACCCGCTATCTCGCGTAGGTGTTTAAAGATTTCTTTGCTTGGTTTAGCTGCTTTCAGCGGCTTTTCCGCTTTAAGTTCTTTATTCACTTGGCGAATCAGTTGACGTAGTTTTTGACGATCAGCGTTTGGATATTTTTCCATTAACACTGTGATCGCAGCATCACCACCGGCAATTAATTCATCACGAACAATCTCTAATTTTGTTAACTCAACCGTTGCTTGGTTATGTTTATTAGTGATCTTGTCGTATGCCAATTGAATCGGCTCGAGACCATCGCTACGCATAATTTTGCACATGTACGATAGATGTCTGCTGTAAGCATCTGTACGTACAGCAATTTTTCTTGCCGTCACAATTGCCGCGAGTAAGTGTTCAGAAAAATCCATTTTGGCAATCTCTGCTTTACTTAGTAAAGAGATCGCGCCAGCAAGTTTAAGCGTCTTAGCTATTTCAATTTTGTTTTCTGCACGACTTTGATATAGCTCGTCGTCTTCAGCACGTCGGTAAGACTTTTCGCTGGTAATATTCCGTTCTTTTACGCTCATAATATTCTTTTTCAAAACGATTGATATGTTAATTGTATCAGTTTATTGCTAATTGCGCAGTTGCTGCAGGAATTTTTATCGCAACATGGTATGCTTAATCTAGTATAACTTATTGAAATGAGCCCATGAACTTAAAACAGCAAATTACATTAGAACAAAATAAATTGGAATTAGCCGTTACTCAGGCACTCGATATCGCGAAAAAGGCAGGCGCGACTGATGCTGAAGTAGCTATTTCACGACAAACGGGTTTGTCTGTGAGTACACGCATGGGCGAAGTTGAAAATGTTGAATTCAACCATGATGGGGCATTAGGTATCTGTGTATACCGCGGTCAACGTAAAGGTAATGCATCAACCTCTGATTTAAGTGAAGCGGCAATTAAAAGCACCGTTGCTGCGGCGTTAGATATCGCATTACATACAGCTGAAGATGAATTTGCTGGTCTTGCTGATCGTGACCTAATGGCGTTTGAACCAGAAGACCTAGATTTATGTCATCCAATTGAAATTGAACCTGAGTATGCCATTGAGCAAGCTTGTCTCACCGAACGTTTAGCCTTGGCGCAAGATTCTCGTATTGTGAACAGTGAAGGTGCATTTACCAGCCATAGTAGCATTAAAGTTTATGGGAACAGTCATGGTCTCGTGAATGGCTATGCAAGTACCCGCCATAGTATGAGTTCGGTATTAATTGCAGAGCAAGACGGCGCAATGGAACGTGATTACGGCTATTCAATGGCGCGTGACGCAAGTAAATTGTGGACACCTGAGCAAGTAGCTACCGAAGCGGTTAATCGTACTGTAGACCGTTTAGGCGCGCGTAAAATAGATACCTGTAATGTCCCGGTTATTTTCCATCATGATGTTGCAAGTAGCTTAATGGGTCAGCTAGTCATGGGTATTAGCGGTGGTAGCTTATATCGTAAGTCATCATTCTTATTAGATAAGTTAGGCGAACAAATTTTCCCTGACTGGCTAAATATCCAAGAACGTCCGCATATTAAAGGTGGTTTAGCCTCATCTATGTATGATGCTGAAGGTGTGCGTACTAAAGATTTAAATGTTGTAGAACAAGGTATTTTAAAGAGCTACCTATTAACCAGCTACAGCGGTCGTAAATTGGGTATGCAAACAACTGGTCATGCTGGAGGTATCCATAACTGGAATGTCACTGGTAAAGGCGAGACATTAGGTCAACTGTGTCGTCAAATGGGCACTGGTTTATTGGTGACTGAATTGATGGGGCAGGGGGTGAATATTGTAACGGGTGATTATAGCCGTGGCGCCTCAGGTTTCTGGGTTGAGAATGGTGAGCTGCAGTATCCAGTACACGAGATCACAATCGCAGGTAATTTAACTGATATGTTCAAAAATATTGTTGCCGTCGGTAACGATATCGATGTTCGTAGCAGTATTCTGATGGGCTCAACGCTATTAGAATCAATGCAGATTGCTGGTAACTAATATCCCCCAAGTTTAAATGAAAAAGCCAGTGTCATGATGACACTGGCTTTTTACGTTATAGGTTATTCACTTTACTTTATGATCTCTGCTTCCGTTAAAAAGGCTAACCGTAAACCAGTGTTGCCATGCCTAAGAAGGCAAATAGACCGACGACATCGGTAACGGTTGTGAGAGCCATACCGCCAGCTAATGCAGGATCGATATTGTATTTCTTCATTGCCAGTGGAATGACAACGCCAGCAAGTCCGCCCATCGCCATGTTGATAAACATTGCGCCACCAATGATTAGGCCTAGAGATGGGTCGCCTTTCCATAATGATACTATGATAGCAATAGATATTGCCCAGATAGCACCGTTCAGTGCGCCTACCATGGCTTCTTTACCAATTAGCCAACGGCTATTGTCGTCATTAATATGGCCAACAGCCATACCTCGAATAACGAGTGCGAGGGTTTGATTACCAGCAATACCGCCCATACTCGGCACTATGGTCATTAAAATAGCCAGTGTAGCGAGTTGTTCCAAGGTTGCTTCAAACATGTTAGAGACGGATGCAGCAGTTAGTGCGGCAATTAAATTAACCCCAAGCCAGAGTGTTCGACGTTTGGTACTTTGCATCACTGGCGCGAAGGTATCTTCATCGTCATCCATACCGGCCATACCCATCATGTCATGCTCGGCATTTTCACGAATAATATCAACCACGTCATCGATGGTAATACGTCCGAGTAGTTTGCCTGAATCATCAATTACAGGCGCTGAGATCCAGTCATGACGTTCAAATAGCTTTGCAATCTCAGAGGTATCCATATTGGCAGGTAAGGTTTCTGCTTCGCGATCCATAATAGTGCGAATCACACTGTTTGGATCTGTTGTTAATAACATGGCTAAGGGTACATCGCCAATTAAGCGATCATCTTTATCAACCACGTATAAAGTATCTGTAGCTTCGGGCAATTCACCGCGTAAACGGATATAACGTAAGATCACATCGACAGTCACATCAGGTCTTAAAGTAATTGTGTCTGTGTCCATGATACTGCCTGCAGTATCTTCTGGATACGCCATCGCGGTTTCTAAACGTTGCCGATCCTGAGTATCCATTTGGGTGATAACTTCTTGATAGATACTGTCTGGTAAACTACGGAGTATATTTGCTAAATCATCGGTATCTAAACCTTCTGTTGCAGCAACAAGGGATTCCGTATCCATCATTTTGAGAATACTGGTTTTGGCATCTTCATTAAGTTCGTCAAGGATCTCACCCTGCATTTCTGAGTCGGTCAAACGCCACAGTACTTTACGACAAGCTGGTGGTGATGATTCCAGTAATAACGCAATATCACAAGGGGGAGTTTGGTAGAGCATTCGTTTCACGTGAACAAACATACCACTATCAAGTGCTTCGTTCACTTCGCTTAAACGTAGGTGTGTGCTGTCATGCTCCATCTTTTCTGGCATATGTAGTCCCCATTCTTATCATTCTTCTGCAAGACCTTGCTCGCTGGTGCTGCGTAATTCTAGCTTAATCTGTATTTATAATCAGCATTAACAATAAAGTATAATAATTAACTGTATAGATTGTTAAAGCCATTGCAAATGAGTCCTAGCTAATTTTATGTTTGTTTTTTTCTAAGGTTTGATGGCGAGTTTGCACTACACGATTTTGTAGTTTAAAGCTCTTTGCTAATTGTTCAGCAATGAATACTGAACGATGTTGGCCACCTGTACAACCGATAGCAACTGTGACATAACTGCGGTTGTTTTTTTCTAACATTGGTAACCAAGTCGTGAGTAAGTTTTCAATTTGTTGGGAAAAGCTCATTACATCAGGTTGTTGACTCAGGTATTTAATAACTGGTTCATCAAGACCTGTATAAGGTTTTAATTCAGGGATCCAATGGGGATTTGGTAGAAAACGGACATCAAATACATAATCGGCATCCATAGGTAGGCCATGTTTAAAACCAAACGATTGAAATACTAAGACAAGTTGGTTGTTTTTCTTTCCTAAAATGCGTTCTTTAATTTGTTCACTAAGTTCATGAATGTTGAGTTCAGTAGTATCGATTTTTAAATCAGCGAGTAAAGCTAAAGGGCTTAATCGTTTCTCTTCTATTTCAATGGCTTGCGATAGGGATAGTTCGTCTTTTGTGAGAGGGTGAAGACGTCTGGTTTCACTATAACGTTTGATGAGCACAGATTTATTGGTATCAAGAAATAAACTAGTTAACTCGGTGCTCGCTCTTAACTCAGCAATGATGTCGTTTAATTCTTTTTTTTCTGTTGGTAAGTTACGGACATCAATACTCACAGCCATTTTTTCGGTTTGGTCATTTAAGGTTTGTAGAAGTTGCGGTAGTAATTTTACTGGCAGGTTATCTACGCAATAGTAGCCTAGATCTTCAAGTACGCGTAATGCAATGGATTTTCCGGACCCTGATTGGCCGCTGACTATTATTAATTTCATCTTTTGTCCTCACATCTGCGCAGTAAATATATCGTGACCATAGTCAACACTAGGTTGCTAATTTAAAACTTACAGCGATATAAAATAATGGGGTCATTATCCCGCAATTGATTTGGATATGATATGTTTTAATTATGTCAGAAGCATTAATACCTAAAGGAAAAATGGTTTTCCTTTAGGTTATTTGTGGCGAGGTTAAAATTAATGGCGAATCAACTTCTCTTTATGCTTAATCACTTGGCGATCGAGCTTATCCATTAAGCCATCAATTGCGGCATACATGTCATTGTGTTCATGCACGGCAAAGATCTCACCCCCATTTAAATGTATTTTTGCTTCTGCAATTTGAAGTAATTTTTCAACATTTAAAATCACATGAATATTGTTTATATGATCAAAATGCCGTTCTAATTTGGAAAACTTGCTATCAACGTAATCTTTCAGTGAGTCTGTAATGTTTACATGTCTACCGGTTAAATTAATTTGCATATATGTCTCCCCTATGAAGGTTGGATTAGCCCTATAATAGGCTTTTACGCTGATTAGACGGTGGTATACTTAGTGCCTCTCGATATTTTGCAATCGTACGTCTAGCCACTTTGATACCTTGATCAGCAAGTAAATCAGCAATCTTGCTGTCACTTAATGGTTTAATGGCATTTTCTGCCGCGACCAATTTTTTTATTAATGCACGAATAGCGGTTGATGAACATTCTCCGCCATTGTCAGTACTGACATGGCTTGAAAAGAAAAATTTAAGTTCAAAAATACCACGTGGTGTATGCATAAACTTCTGCGTTGTTACCCGTGAAATCGTTGACTCGTGCATCTCCACTTCTTCGGCAATATCATTTAAAACCATAGGTTTCATGGCTTCATCGCCATATTCAAAGAAATCAACTTGGCGTTGAACAATACTTTTCGTTACTTTTAGTAAGGTTTCATTACGGCTTTCTAAGCTTTTAATAAACCATTTAGCTTCTTGTACATGGGTTCGAATAAACTGCCCGTCGCTGCTATTACGATTGCCTGTCGACAAGTTTGAATATTCATTGTTCACTTTTAATCTTGGCACAATGTCAGGATTTAACTCTACTACCCATTGATTATTTTTTTTCTTTACTAAAACATCGGGAATAACATACAGCCCTTCAGTCTGATCAATTACGTTGCCAGGTCTGGGTTCTAGACTCTGTATTAATTGCATGATCTCTTTAAGTTGTGGTTCTTTTAATTTTGTCTTACGGCTTAATTGACGGTAGTCGCGATTGCCCAATAAATCCATGTGAGACTGAATTATTTGCTGACATTCTGTTAACCAAGGTGTGTTTTTAGGTAAATGCTGGAGTTGGATCAATAAACATTCTTGTAATGAGCGCGCAGCAACGCCGATGGGATCGAAATGCTGAATACGCTTCAATACAGCTTCGATTTCATCTAATTCAATTTGTTCTTCACTACTGCTACTGTCGCTGAGTTCTTGGTGATCGCTATTGACGCTAGACAGGATATCTTCACAAGTCTGATTAAGGTAACCATGATCATCAATGCCATCAATAATCGCAACAGCAATAGCACGATCAGTGTCAGTAAAGGGGGTTAATTCCATTTGCCACATGAGATGCTCATATAAGCCTTCGCTAGTCTCACCTTGATAGACTTGGTCTAAGCCATCAATACCGCCACCCGCACTGCCGTGAGTCTGTATTTGAGGAGTGTAGACATCATCCCAATTACTGTCATTAGGTAGTTCATCTGGCATTGCTTCACTGGCGAGCGCATCACTCACTTCTATTTGGCTGGCATCGGTAACAGTGTCGTTATTATCCAGATTATGCTCATCGCTACTTTCTGCACCATTTGGCTGAGCTGTATTGGGATCTTCTTGTTCCAGTAGCGGATTACTGTCTAATGCTTCTTGAATCTCTTGTTGTAACTCCAAGGTCGATAATTGTAATAATCGAATCGCTTGTTGCAACTGTGGCGTCATTGCCAGAGATTGACTCATACGAAGTTGTAATGATGGCTTCATCTAACGACTACTCTCTCTCTTCCTTAATGCGGTAACGTATCAATATCAAACTATAGTCGGAATTGATCTCCAAGGTATACTTCTTTTACTTTTTCGTTGGATAAAATCTCTTCAGAAGTACCTGATGCGATCAAATGTCCATGGCTCACAATATAAGAGTGTTCACATACATCGAGCGTCTCACGTACGTTATGGTCGGTAATTAATACCCCTAAACCACGATCTCGCAGATGTTGAATAATTTTTTTAATATCACCAACCGAGATTGGATCAACGCCAGCAAACGGTTCATCTAATAAAATAAACTTTGGATCTGCTGCGAGTGCGCGGGCAATCTCAACGCGGCGGCGTTCACCACCCGATAAGCTCATTCCTAAACTATCGCGAATATGGGTGATATGAAATTCTTCTAATAATTCTTCTAACTTTTCTTCACGTTCGAAACGCGTTAGTTCAGTTCGTAACTCTAAGATTGCCATGATATTTTTCGTTACCGATAAACGACGAAAAATAGATGCTTCTTGGGGTAAGTAACCAATACCTTGTTGTGCACGAATGTGCATTGGCTCATGCGTTAATTCTTGGTCATCAATGAAGATTTGTCCATGATCTCGCTTAACCAAACCAACTACCATGTAAAAGGTGGTGGTTTTACCTGCGCCATTAGGCCCAAGTAAACCAACAATTTGGCCTGATTCAACTTCGAGACTCACATCTGACACAACTTTTCGTTTGTTATAACTTTTTGCTAAGTGTGATACTTTTAAACGTGCCATATGAATTCATTTACTCTAATTAGTTTTGTTGTCTTCAGGAGTGAAAATAGTGATCACTCGATCGGATTCATGCTTGCCGCTTTCGGCTATCATTTCTTGTTTGTCAATTTGGTAGATGATCTTGTCACTTTTAACTTCGCTATCAGCTTGGCGTAAACGTGCATTTTTTGACAAAGTTAAGCGTTTTTTACCCAGTTCGTAGCGGATCTCATCAGATTCGGCCTTAATTTTTTTACCGTCATCAAGCTCTTGATAAAAAGTAGCTGGCGACCCTGTGGCAATCATTACTTCTGTGCCTTTTTCGCCCGAGCTTAATACCGTGAGTTTATCGGCATTTATTAATATCGTCCCCTGAGTAACCACTACACTGTCATAAAATATTACTCGGTTCTCTTTAATAAATACTTCTTGACGTTTGGAATTAACGACAACATTTTCTTTAAAATCAGACTCTAATGCGAGAGCTGAATTACTCATGAATAATGTTAATAGTAAAACTTTATATTTTTTCATCATTAGTATAAATCGCTTCAACTTGCTTAAGGATTGTCATGTATTCTTGCTTTAAATCACCTTCAAGTCCGACACCTGTTTGATGAAATAAGTCCCCTGAAATGGTAATCAATTGATCGCTACGCACCAAGTTTTTGGCAAGCTCTAATTGTAAATAACTGGTAGTTATAACATCAATATAATCATTTTTGTTCATGTTTTTGATAACAACATCATTTCGTAGTGTTGCTACATCGTCACTACTGAAGTTACCTTCTTTTGCTTGGATTTTCCATGTCGCTTGCGCATTTTCATCATAAATAATAATAACGGGGTTAGTAAACATTGTCATGCCTAACTCACCATAATGCTCCATGCTATCTGCAAAAATGCGACGTATAATTTTTCCTTCAGTACTAAACTCAACGCTACGTAGAATTTGAGCAGTGAAATCAGGCTGATATTCGGTTGACGTTGCAGTTGTAGACTCGTCATCAGGTGAAAAAAAACGCCAAATGCCAAGCGCACAAAGAAAAAGGACCACAAACCCCATATTTTGACGACTCATACAGAGGTGCCCTGTGCTTGGTCTAAAATCCCTTTGGCCAATAGAATTAGATCTGCTAATTCTCTTACAGCACCAAAACCACCGCGAATGGAGGTGCTAAAGTCGGCACTTTTTTTAACAAGGGGGTGGGCATCGGCAACGGCAACGCTGAGTCCACAAAGATTCATTACCGGTAAATCAATAACGTCATCACCAATATAACCAACATGCTCTGGCGATATTTTTAGTTCTTCGATCAGCATATTAAATGCGATGACTTTATTGTCTTGGCCTTGATAGATATGTTTAACACCTAAACCTTGCATACGGTTAGCTACAATCGTGGATTGACGGCCAGTGATCACAGCAACTTCGATATCGGCATTAAGGAGTGATTTTACGCCAAAACCATCGCGAGTGTGAAAGGCTTTTAGTTCTTCACCGTCGTTACCCATGTATACGCGGCCATCAGAAAAAACGCCATCTATATCACAAATGAGCAGTTTTAATGTTTTTGCTTTGGTTAAGATGTCTTGTGAGATTGGGCCGTATAATGTATTAATCATTTTATAGTACACCTGCGCGTAGTAAGTCATGCATGTTGAAGGCGCCGACGGGCTCTTGTTGTTCATTGATGACAATTAAACCGTTAACTTTTTTGTTTTCCATGACGGCAAGGGCTTCTGCAGCCAAGATATGTCCATTAATAGTAACACATCTGTGTGTCATTACTTCACTGATTGGGGTTTGGTGAATATCTATACGTGCATCAAGGATACGGCGTAAATCACCATCTGTGAAAATACCAACTAGCTTAGTCCCGTCATTAACAGCCGTCATACCAAGACCTTTGCGAGAGACTTCTAATAGTGCGTCAGAGATAGTCTCGGTTTGTTGTACGCTTGGTACGTCGTCACCTTTATGCATAATGTCTGAAATACGTAATAATAATTTTCTGCCTAGGCTACCGCCGGGATGAGATAGTGCAAAATCATTTGCGGTAAACCCTTTTGCTTCGAGTAAGGCCACTGCGATAGCATCACCCATCACTAGGCTTGCTGTGGTACTCGATGTCGGTGCTAATCCCAGTGGGCAAGCTTCTTTATCAACTTTAATACATAAACTAATTTTTGCTTCGCGCGCCATGGTTGAATTAGTACTACCTGTCATTGCAATAATAGGAATGCTTAAGCGTTTAAGCACCGGATATAATGCTAGAATTTCATCTGATTCACCTGAATTAGATAACGCAATAACCACATCACCACGTTCAATCATACCAAGATCACCATGGCTTGCTTCGGCAGGATGTACAAAGAACGCAGGGGTTCCTGTACTGGCTAATGTCGCGGCAATTTTATTAGCGATATGCCCTGATTTACCCATGCCAGTCACAATGACTTTGCCTTTACATGCGATTAATAATTCACAAGTCGCGGTAAACGTGGCATCAATATATTGGCTCAATTGAGAAATCGCTGCCGCTTCCGTGTTAATGACATTAAGCGCGCTTTGGCAATAGTTAAACTGACTCGACATGGTTACTCCCTAATGAAAATATTGTTTAATATTGAGATTAAACAGCATTAAATGCTACTAAATATAATGAATTGATACGCAATAAAACCAGCGAGTAAAATGGCACCTTCAACACGAGTAATACGTCCTGGACGGCCTCTAAAGCTCATTGCCATCACCAGAATTAACACCGTCGCGCCAAGCATATAATAGAAATCACGACTAATAATTGCCGGGTCAATCATGCCCGGAGCTAAAATACCAGGTAGTGATAATACGGCTAAAATGTTGAATATATTAGAACCAATGATATTACCAATAGCAAGGTCATCTTCACCTTTAAGTACACCTGTTACGGATGCGGCGAGTTCAGGTAGGCTAGTTCCAATAGCAATAATAGTCAGGCCGATCACTAAATCACTCATGCCAAAATACTGTGCAATAACAACGGCTGAGCCAACAAGAAAATGTGAACTGACAGGTAATGCAATCATGCCGAAGACTAACCAAGCAACCGCTTTCCAGGTTGGCACACCTTCAGGTACTTCATCATTATGTTCTTGGATAAGCGGATCATTACTTGGACGTTTTAATGCTAGGATAGTTAAGGTGATGATAGTAATAAAGAAAAGTAATAATAAAATCACGCCTTCGTACATTTCTAGTTTTAAATCCCATAGTACAACACCTGCCAGTAGTGTGGTAATTAATACCATCGGGATCTCGCGACGGATTGTTGCTGAGCCTACGAGCAGTGGCTTTATTAATGCGGTGATACCTAATACTAAGGTGATGTTGGTAATATTAGACCCAATCGCATTACCAATAGCTGTGTTTGGTGAACCATTAAGTGATGCCGATACTGCGACCATCATCTCTGGCGCAGATGAACCCATAGCGACAATTGTCAGACCAATAACCAGTGGTGAAATACCTAAATTTCTCGCCAGTCCTGCGGCACCATAGACGAATTTATCGGCACTGATGACCAGTCCAATAAATCCAAGAATTAAAATAATAATATTTGTAGTTAACATCGGCACAGTTTAAAAGTTGATATGAAAGAACACTATTTTCGGTCTTTTTGGACTGAAAGAAAAGGTAAATTGTTAAATCTTATTTAGTATTCAAGCTCGAAGGGTATAAATCATCATATAGTTATACTTTTATGATTGTGTATTATACCGATTACTTTTAGAATACCGGGTTATTTTAATACTTTAGTTTTAAGCGCAATTCTTTCTGCTAGATTGCCATTCACTTAAAACTAAACGTGCGGTTAAGGGTCTATTACAATAACGCTAGCGGCATGTACAGTTTTAACTATGCTCAGAATGGCGATATAATAGGATTTAAGTATTATGGATATTAAAGAATTACAAACATTGCTGGAGAATGCATACACGTTCCAGGAATTACACATTAAAGGTGAAGGCAGCCATTATGAAGTTATCGCTGTCGCTGAGATGTTTGTCGGTATGAACCGTGTAAAAAAACAACAAGCTATTTATGCGCCATTAAATGAGCATATTGCATCAAATAGTATTCATGCGTTAACCATCAAGGCATATACACCTGAAGAATGGGTTCGCGAACGTAAATTCATATTACCTTCTTAGGCTGGATTAGAATGGATAAATTTTTAATTAAAGGTCCTTGTCAGTTAAATGGCGATGTGACTATTTCGGGTGCTAAAAATGCTGCACTACCGATTTTATTTGCCACATTGCTAAGTGATGAAACGATCACTCTTAAGAATGTTCCTGAATTAAGAGATATTAAGACCACGTTGCAATTGTTACGTGAGCTTGGTGCACAGGCAGAACGCAATGCAGAAGGTGACGTTGTTATTACTGCTGGTACTGTTAACTGCCAAAAAGCACCTTATGAGTTAGTTAAAACCATGCGTGCGTCAATTTTAGCATTGGGTCCTTTGACTGCTAAATTTTCGACCGCAGATGTTTCTTTACCAGGTGGTTGTGCTATCGGTGCTCGCCCTGTGAATCTACATATTCATGGTTTAGAAATGATGCAAGCAGATATTCGTGTTGAAGAAGGTTACATTAAAGCCCGTGTTGATGGTCGCTTAAAAGGCGCGCGTATCTTAATGGACATGGTCAGCGTAACTGGCACTGAAAATCTATTAATGGCAGCGGTACTTGCAGACGGAACAACCACGATTGAGAACGCAGCAAGAGAGCCTGAAGTTGTTGATTTAGCTAACTTCTTAAACTCACTTGGCGCTAAGATTAGTGGTATTGGTTCTGATGTATTAACTATTGAAGGTGTTGAAGCGCTTCATGGTGGTACATATACTGTGCAACCTGATCGTATCGAAACAGGTACTTTCCTTGTTGCTGCAGCTGTCACTGGTGGTAAAATTAAATGCCATAAAACAGATCCTTCATTACTTGATGCGGTATTACTCAAGCTTGAAGAAGCGGGCGCCAAAATTGAAACTGGTGATGATTGGATCTCACTTGATATGCAAGGTCGTGAATTAAAAGCGGTAAATATCAAGACGGTACCTTATCCTGGTTTCCCTACGGATATGCAAGCACAGTTCACGGTATTAAATACAGTGGCGAAAGGTACGTCGACTATCATTGAAACTATTTTTGAAAACCGTTTCATGCACGTACCTGAATTAGCGCGTATGGGCGCAGACATTGAACTGGAAGGAAATACGGCTATTTGTCGCGATACTGAGAGTTTGACTGGCGCACAAGTAATGGCAACGGACTTACGCGCATCTGCGAGTCTCGTTATTGCTGGTTTCCTCGCTAAAGGTGAAACAACGGTTGAGCGTATTTATCACATCGACCGTGGTTATGAATTTATTGAAGATAAACTACAAGGCTTAGGCGGCAATATTACTCGCATTGAAGATTAATATTCTTCTGACATTGTTGTCGTTTAAATAACGGCTAATAACGTGTAGCATTTGTAAGATATAAAAAGGGCGCATTATATGCGCCCTTTTTATATCTACGAGGTCTGTATTATGGCTGTCTCGCTTGGAGCTCGCCGAGTGTGACGGAGGTATCGAATTGTTTACCTTCTCGTATAACCGTTAAATTAATTTTTGACCCCGGACGCTGTTCTGCCACCATATCCATTAACCAGATAACATTATCAATTTCAGTGCCATTGAATTTGACTACTACATCACCTGCGATTAATCCGGCTTTCTCTGCTGGCGAGTTTGGCGCGGTATTTTGTATGACAATACCTTGATTGGCTTTCAAACCAAGTAATTTTGCCATAACGGTATTTATTGATGTACCTTCAATTCCGATATAACCACGGATCACGCGACCATTGGCAATCAATGCATCCATAATTTTCACCGCGAGCGGGTAGGGAATCGCAAAGCTAATACCCATGGTTTCAACATTTTCGGCCAATTGGAAAGATGCTGTATTAATACCCACTAATTCACCCAGACTGTTTACAAGCGCACCACCCGAGTTACCTTCGTTAATTGCGGCGTCAGTTTGTAAGAAATTCTGATGGCCAGTGGTGCTCATACCAATACGACCACGGGCACTAATAATGCCTTGGGTGATAGTTTGACCTAAGTTGTATGGATTACCAATGGCGAGTACCACATCACCAATATTGGTCTGTTCATGTTTACTTTGTGGGATACTGGGTAAATTTTTGGCATCAATGTTTAACACCGCAAGGTCGGTATATTTATCAAAACCAATTAACTCGGCAGTGAAAAATCGTCCGTCTTGGAGCGCAACAATTATTTGATCTGCATTGGCAATAACGTGATAGTTTGTAAGTAAGTAACCTTTCTTATTCATGATCACGCCAGAGCCAAGGCTTTGCGGACGTAATGTCGGCTTACTATTAATAGTTGATTTTTGGTAGGTACGTGTATAAATATTGACAACTGAAGGCGCAGCGCGTTTAACAGCGGCAGAAAAACTAATTTGCTCATTAAGACCAAGTGAAAATGGTTGAGTGAGTGCTAAACCTTGTTTGTTTTTTAATTGTGGCAATGCTAAAAGTAATATCGTTGCGACAGCGATACCGAGTAAGATACTTTTTGAAATATATGACAACAAACTTTGCACTGAGATATCCCTACGTTACCTATCAAAAATAGCAACGTAGAGAATAGCATCTCTTTCTTGGAGAATGTAGGAAATAACTTGTAAAGTGATGTAAGTGCTAGCGTAACACTAAAAATAAATGCTGGTTACCCCGCTTGATATTAAGTGCCAGTGTGGATTTTTCTGCAGTGAGCAATTCACGTAACTGGGCTAAATTTTTCACTTTATCTTTATTCACACCAATAATAATATCACCTTCCTCTAAGCCTGATGCAGCCGCTATTGAACGGGATTCGACTTTCGCAATCAGCACTCCTTGATTGTTGTCGGCGCTGACGAATGCCGCACCTTCAAGTCCTGAATGTAGATTACTGGCATTTTCTAGCTTATTATCCGCGGGTTTTAATTTTGCGATTAGACGTTTTTCTTTCCCGTCTCTAATAACACCTAAAGTGACTTTTTTATCTGCGCCTAAGGTACCAATTCTGGCTCTTAATTCACTGAAACTGCGGATGTTATTATTATTGACGCTGACAATAATGTCACCGGCCATTAAACCTGCTTCTTCTGCGGCTGAATTGGGTGTGACTTGGTTAATAAATGCGCCATATTGGACATCAATATCAAACGCTTTCGCTAGATCTGTTGTTAACTCTTGGCCTGTAACACCTAATACACCACGGCGAACTCCACCATGTTCAATAATTTGCTGTATCAGATTGTTGGCCATATTAGCCGGTATCGCAAAACCGATACCGACGTTGCCGCCGTTTGGTCCTAATATAGCTGTGTTAATACCGATTAACTCGCCGCGTAAATTAATTAACGCGCCGCCGGAATTACCACTATTAATCGCCGCATCGGTTTGGATGAAGTTTTCCAAGTTCTCTAACTGAAGCCCAGTTCGACCTAATGCACTGACAATACCTGATGTTACTGTTTGGCCTAAGCCAAACGGATTACCAATGGCGATCGTAAAATCGCCGACACGTAATTTATCCGAGTCTGCGAATTTAATTTCGGTTAAGTTTTTTGCTTTAATTTGTAATAAGGCTATGTCACTGCTTTTATCCGCACCGATGAGTTTGGCATCATATTCATGACCATCTTTTAGCATCACTTGGATCTTGTCCGCATCCGCTATTACATGGTTGTTAGTGAGGATATAACCCTGTTCGGCATCGATGATTACACCAGAACCTAAACCTTGGAAAGGTTGGGTTTGTTGTTGAGAACCTGGGCCTTCAGGGCCAAAGAAATAGCGAAATGCTTCTGGGATTCGCTGTTGAGATACCTTAGTACCAGATACGGAAATATTTACCACTGCAGGGGTTACTTGCTCTAATATCGGCGCAAGACTGGGTAAGGTTTGTCCTGCAACAGCGGGGGGGAAAGCTGTTGCAGGTAAACTTGCTAACCCTATTGCTGTACTTAATGCTAAAGCTGTGAGGGTTTTAAAGTGTAATTTAGGTTTCATAACAGTTTAAGCCTTTAAAAATTAGAAGCATAAACAGTTAGGTGTAGTTGAAAGCTAAAAGTTCAAGTTATTTGTTCAGTAACCCTGAACTCGTACTTGAATAATCTTTTGGTTGCCCTTCTATTGGTTCTGCAGGGTCTACAACTTCTTTGGTTTGAAAAGGAATATCTTTAACGGCAACATTATCTAATAAATGTTTGGCATTGCTGGCTAAATGCTGTTGCATTTCTACATAGGTATCAGACAATTTCATTAATAATTCTTCGGTGCTGGTGAAGTGTTCATTAACATCATGTTTGTATTGTTCAATTTCAGCTTCTTTGGCCAGTAGTTTACCCTTAAACTTACCTGTTTGATCTTTTGTGTTGGTTATCTTCGCAATAGAAAAACCGATAATAATACCGATAACCAAACTAATTAATATTTCAAGATAGGGCATATACACCTCGTTAAATGGTAATTTGTATTCTACTAATACGGGACACTCATTCTGATACTCTAATATAAGCTCCTTAGTTTTAAAATAGTGTATTTCAAAAGAATACAACATGGTAGCATTGATTATTATTAATGCGTGGTGAGCAAGGCGTTAGAAACAGTAAAGGATTAGTAATTATAATGACCCCAATAAAAAAATATCAGCTTGATTTAAAGCGCCCTGACTTTATGTTTGATGCGGCACAAGAGAATGCAGTAATAGCACTACAACGGCTGTTTGATGAATTATTAGTTGTACCAGATAAACCCGTAAAACGCAGCTTCTTAGCCAAGTTTAAAGGGTTAAAAGCAAAGCCTACACCGACGCTAATGAATCCAGTTAAAGGTATTTATTTTTGGGGTGGAGTAGGAAGAGGTAAGACCTATTTAGTTGATACTTTCTACGATTGCCTCCCGTTCGAGAATAAAACCCGTATTCACTTCCATCGTTTTATGCATAGAATCCATCAAGAACTGAAAGGATTAGCGCAACAAAAAGATCCATTGAAAGTGATCGCAAAGAAGCTAGCTAACGAAACACGCGTTATTTGTTTTGATGAATTTTTTGTTTCGGATATTACTGACGCGATGATTTTAGGTACATTATTTGAAGAATTATTTTCTCATCAAGTTATCTTGGTTGCCACATCAAATATTATTCCTGACGAGCTTTACCGTAACGGCTTGCAGCGCGCACGTTTTTTACCTGCGATTCATTTGATTAATCAAAATTGTGACATTATTAATGTAGATAGTGGCGTTGATTATCGGTTACGTACTCTAGAGCAAGCTGAAATTTATCATTTTCCATTAGATGGTGTGGCTCAGAAAAATTTAGATCAATACTTTCAACAATTATCTTGTGATCCTCGTCAGTATAATCAATCGATAGAAATTGAAAACCGTCAAATACCTACTTTAGCAGAAGCAGATAGTGTATTGATGATTGATTTTGCAGAGTTATGTGGAGGGCCACGTAGTCAGGTTGATTACATGGAAATTTCTCGTATTTATCACACTGTATTATTAGCCAATGTGAAACAAATGGGGCGACTAAGGGATGATATTGCCCGTCGATTTATTGCGATGGTAGATGAGTTTTATGAGCGTAACGTTACCTTAATTATTTCAGCCGAATTTGAAATGTCAGCCTTGTACAGTACTGGTTTACTCGATTTTGAATTCCGCCGCTGTTTATCACGTTTACAAGAAATGCAATCCCATGAATATTTGGCACGTGAACATTTACCTTAGATTAGCATGACGAAAACACGCCTGTTTTTAGCACTAAATAGGTAGCTTTTGTGCGCGTTATTAAAATTAATACTGTAATAAACGTATTTATTGATTGAGTTACGGTAAGTATATAGGCTATTGTTTCGGCGGACATGGACTGACAAAGTGACGTTAATAGTGTTATTACGTCATTAAATCCATTCAAAGATTTGCTTCTAAACTTGTGAAGTAAGTAATTATTAGAGCGTTAAGTAGGCTTTTAGTTTAATGAATTATTCACCATACCAAGTGTTTAACAGGGAATATTGGGCTGAACTTCGAGAGTCAGTACCTTTGACCTTATCAGCTCTCGAGTTAAAACAGTTACAAGGTATTAATGAACGTGTTTCTATTGAAGAGGTGTGTGATATTTACCTGCCTTTGTCACGTTTGCTTAACCTATATGTTACTAATCGAATTCAACGCCGTTTTGTTCGCGATCAATTCTTGGGTCGTAAAGTGGCTAAAGTACCCTACATTATCAGTCTCGCGGGTAGTGTCGCTGTCGGTAAAAGTACCACAGCTAGGATCTTGCAAGCATTATTACAATGCTGGAGTGAACATCCTAAGGTGGCGTTAATCACCACTGATGGCTTTCTGTATCCAAATGCGCATTTAAAAGAGCATGGTTTGATGAAGCGTAAAGGCTTTCCTGAAAGTTATGACATTAATGGCTTAGTTAAATTTGTGGCAGATATAAAGTCGGGTCATGCTCGTGTCACGGCTCCTGTTTATTCACATTTTTCTTATGATATCGAAACAGACCAAGAAGTGGTTGTTGAGCAGCCTGATATTGTTATTTTGGAAGGCTTAAATGTATTACAATCGGGATTAGAATACCCTAATGATCCGCATCGGGTATTTGTTTCTGATTTTGTCGATTTCTCTATTTATGTCGATGCTGAGACTGAAAACCTCGAAAATTGGTATGTGCAACGTTTCTTGCAACTCCGAGAAAGTGCGTTTACCGATTCAAGTTCCTATTTCCATCATTACGCTAAACTGGGTGAGGATGAAGCAAAAGATGTAGCATTGAACATTTGGCGTACAATTAATGGTAAAAACTTAGTAGAAAATATCTTACCAACGCGAGAACGTGCTAACCTCATTCTTACTAAAGACCTAAATCATCAAGTGCATCAAGTTAAATTACGGAAATAATCTTAATTTCAGTCATTTTCTTGACCTTATTCTGATGTTTTTTGAGATTAATCTTATTTTTTTTAAAATATAGGTGAAATTTCGCTCATTTCTCTTTATAATACGCGCTGCCCACGAACAAGGTGCTGTGGTGGTTCCTTGTCCTAATGACGCCATGTACTTATTCGAAGGGATGAGTAAGGTATATAGTTCACGTATAGATAACTATATGTGATAGTTTAAACAAATTTTATTGGGTTCAATATAAAATGAAAACTTTTGTTGCTACACCAAGCACGATCAAACGTGAATGGTTCGTTGTTGACGCTGAAGGTAAAACTTTAGGTCGTCTTGCGACTGAAATCGCTACTCGCCTACGTGGTAAGCATAAGCCTGAGTACACTCCTCATGCTGATACTGGCGATTACATCATCGTTGTAAACTGTGAAAAAATCGTTGTAACTGGTAACAAAGCGAAAGGTAAAATTTACTACTCGCACACTGGTTACATTGGCGGCATTAAATCAATTAGCTTTGAACAGCTTATTGAGAAAGCTCCAGAGCGTGTTATCCAGTCTGCGGTTAAAGGTATGTTGCCAAAAGGTCCTCTAGGCCGTGCAATGTTCCGTAAGATGAAAGTATACGCAGGTCCTGAGCACAATCATGCTGCTCAACAACCACAAGTTCTAGACATCTAATTTACGGAATTTAAGCAAATGGCAGAAAATCAATACTACGGCACTGGTCGTCGTAAAAGTTCAACAGCTCGTGTATTCATGAAAGCTGGTACTGGTCAACTAACTATCAATAAACGTTCTTTAGACGTTTATTTTGGTCGTGAAACAGCTCGTATGGTTGTTCGTCAAGCACTAGAATTAGTTGAATTACAAGACAAATTCGACCTAAACATCACTGTTTCTGGTGGTGGTACTACTGGTCAAGCTGGCGCAATCCGTCACGGTATCACTCGCGCACTTATGGAATATGACGAAACTCTTCGTCCTGCTCTACGTGCAGCTGGTTTTGTTACTCGTGATGCTCGTCAAGTTGAACGTAAGAAAGTTGGTCTTAGAAAAGCACGTAAACGTCCACAGTTCTCAAAACGTTAATCCGTTTTTTGGTGGTTCGCTTTATTGCGACGAAAGCCTGGCATATGCCAGGCTTTTTTTTGTCTTTTTTTTGTCTTTTTTTTATTTAACTAGGTTATATCTTTGTTAAATGTAATGCAGTTTCTTACTTGCGCGACTGTACTTAACACAGAAAGAGAGCGACTTGCTCTGTTTACTGAGTCATAAGCGACAGATATTGACTTAATCACTGAAAATCCATGATTAATGTCTCATTATCCTTGTAAAAATGTAACCAATTAATTAAAATTCAACGGCATTTATGTAACTTTTTTAGCTATTAAAAAGTTATCTTTTTTGAAATGGTATTCACTGCAAGATAATAACAATAATTTGCGCTGAGTCCGAATGGGAGAATAATTGGATGAGCAATGCGCCTGTTGATTCTGGTCGTCGTCGCTTTTTAACTGCCGCTACATGTGTAGTAGGTGGTGTTGGAGCTGTCGGCGCAGCCGTACCTTTTATCAAATCTTGGAACCCGAGTGCTAAAGCTAAAGCAGCTGGCGCTCCGGTTGAAGTTGATATTAGTAAAATTGAACCTGGTCAGTTAATTCGTGTTGAATGGCGAGGCAAACCTGTATGGGTTGTATCTCGTACAGAAAGCGTATTAAACGAACTTGAACAGCATGATGGTTCGTTACGCGATCCGGCATCAGAGCAAGAACAACAACCAGATTACGCACAGAACAAATATCGCTCGATTAAATCAGACTTATTTGTAGCCGTTGGTATTTGTACTCACTTAGGGTGCTCTCCAACTTATCTGCCTGACAGCTTTGGCGAACAAGTCGAAGGTGTTTCTTCTGGTTTCTTCTGTCCATGTCATGGTTCTAAATTTGATATGGCCGGTCGTGTATTCCAAGGTGTTCCTGCACCCTTGAATCTAGTGATACCACCGCATTATTATATCGATAAAACGACGATTCTAATTGGTGTAGATAAGGGAGCTGCCTAATGTCATTAGTCAAGTGGATTGATGAACGTATCCCAATGACGGATACGTGGAATAAACACGCTGGTCAATATCCAGCACCGAAAAACTTTAACTTCTGGTATTACTTTGGTATTTTAGCTACGGTTGTTTTTGTCAATCAGATCCTAACTGGTATCTGGTTAACGATGAATTATAACCCATCTGGCGACGGTGCTTTTGCTTCAATTGAATACATCATGCGTGATGTTGAATTTGGCTGGTTGTTACGTTACATGCATTCAACGGGTGCGTCAGCATTCTTTGTGGTTGTATATTTGCACATGTTCCGTGGTTTGATGTACGGTTCATACCAAAAACCACGTGAATTATTGTGGATCTTTGGTTGCTTAATCTTCTTAGCGCTGATGGCTGAAGCTTTCATGGGTTACTTATTACCATGGGGTCAAATGTCATTCTGGGGTGCACAGGTTATTATCTCTTTATTTGGTGCAATTCCAGTAATTGGTGATGATTTAACACTTTGGATCCGTGGTGATTATGTAATCTCGGGTGCGACACTAAACCGTTTCTTTGCGCTACACGTTATTGCTGTGCCATTAGTACTTGTGGTACTGGTATTCTTACACATAGTTGCACTGCATCACGTTGGTTCTAACAATCCAGACGGTATTGAAATCAAAGAGAACAAAGATGAAAATGGCTGGCCGAAAGACGCTATTCCATTCCACCCTTACTACTCTGTGCACGATGCCGTTGCGGTAGTGGTGATGCTTATCTTATGTAGCATTGTGATCTTCTTTATGCCTGAAGGTGGTGGTTACTTCTTAGAAGCGCCAAACTTTGAAGCTGCAAACCCATTGAAAACACCGGATCATATTGCACCAGTGTGGTACTTTACGCCGTTTTATGCAATTTTACGTGCGGTTCCGGACAAACTAGGTGGTGTGATCATGATGGGCCTTGCTATTGTGATGCTATTCTTAGTGCCTTGGATTGATCGCGGAAAAGTGAAATCAATTCGTTACCGTAGTGTTTGGCATAAACTTAATTTATCTCAGTTTGTTATTTGTTTCATTATTCTGGGTGTATTAGGGACATTAGCACCGACACCAGGTCGTACATTATTGTCGCAAATTACCACATTAGGTTACTTTGGCTATTTCGCTCTGCTGTGGTTCTACAGTAAGAATGAAACGACTAAACCATTACCAAAAAGGGTGACAATGTAATGAAAAAATTATTTATCGCGTTACTTACCCTATTGCCTATGGCTGTATTTGCATCTGGTAATGCTGCACATTTAGATGAAGCAAATTATGATTTAAGAGACAAAGCATCATTGCAAAATGGTGCTAAAATCTTCATGAATTATTGTTCTACGTGTCACTCTACGCAATATCAACGTTATTCACGTGTTGCTGATGATCTGGGGATTGATCGTGATGTAATGACTGAAAACTTGGTATTTACGGGCGTTAAAGTTGGCTCATTAATGTTAACTGCGATGCCTGCTGAAAGTGGTGCTAAATGGTTTGGTGCTACACCACCAGACCTAACACTTGAAGCTCGTTTACGTGGTGCAGATTGGGTTTATACTTATCTGCGTTCTTTCTATATTGACGAAACTCGCCCATTTGGTGTGAATAATGTGGTATTCCCAAGTGTGGGTATGCCGCATGTACTTGAAGAACTGCAAGGTACTGCACGTCTTTTAGAAATAAAACATAACGAAGAAGAGCTAGATCTGCCGGAAGGTGCTAGAATTGTTAAAGAAACCGAAGTTGTTGACGCTGATGGTGTTGCAACAGGTGAAATTCTGACTAGCTACCTAAGTCCCGATGGAAACGGTGAGTTATCAGCAGAAGAGTTTGATGAAGCAATGCTCGATTTGGTAAACTTCTTAGTTTACTCGGCAGAGCCTAATCAGCTTGAACGTCAAGAAATGGGCTTCTGGGTTATTGGATTCTTACTAATTCTACTTGTATTTACTTGGTTCCTGAACCGTGAATACTGGCGTGATGTCCACTAATCACTGAGATGTTGCCGCATTACTTGTAAAAGTTGTTGCTGGTAAAAGAATTACGTACCGCCAATGCTAGTTTAGGCTATCATTGGCGTTTGTGTTTACAATTTATTGGAGGTGGCATGGCATTAGCTGCTAATAAACGTTCAGTTATGGTGTTGTATTCGGAGCCGACTGATCTATATAGTCATCAAGTCCGAATCGTCTTAGCTGAAAAAGGCGTAAGTGTTGATATTCATCAGGTTGATCGTAATAACCTACCTGAAGATCTAATTGATTTGAATCCATATCAGACAGTACCAACATTAATCGACCGTGAACTGACATTATATAACTCACGTATCATCATGGAATATCTGGATGAGCGTTTTCCGCATCCACCTTTGATGCCTGTTTATCCTGTATCTCGTGGTAGCAGTCGTTTAATGATGCACCGTATCGAGAACGATTGGTATTCATTAGTGACTAAGATCATGAAAGGCTCTGTTGAAGAAGCTGCTGTAGCGCGTAAGCAACTACAAGAAGCATTAATGAGTATCAGCCCTATTTTCGCTGAATACCCATACTTCATGAGTGAAGAGTTCAGCTTAGTTGATTGCTATATGGCTCCATTATTATGGCGTTTACCTGAACTCGGTATTGATCTTCCAGGTCAAGCTGCAAGTGAGTTAAAGAACTATATGCTTCGTGTATTTGATCGTGAATCATTCCAAGCATCTTTAACTGAACAAGAACGTGAAATGAGAATGTTAATGTAAGTTATGGATAAAATGACCCCAATTCGTCCCTATTTATTACGTAGTCACTATGAGTGGTTACTTGATAATGACTTAACACCACATATTGTTGTTGATGCACATATTGCTGGTGTTTATGTACCGCAGCAGTTTGTTCAAGATGGCCAAATTGTGCTGAATATTGCCCCAACAGCTGTTGTTGCTTTTGAGCTGAATAACACCGCACTGAGTTTTAATGCTCGTTTCGGTGGTGTGCCATTTGATGTTTATGTACCGATTGCGGCTATTACAGCTATCTACGCGCGTGAGAATGGCGCAGGTAGTATGTTTGAACCGGAACAGGCATATATCGACCAAGCAGAGCAAGAAAGCGCTGAAGCGGCTGTTGAGCCAAGTGAAGAGCGAAGTGTACCGGCGCTAGTTAGTGCGCCAACGGCTAGCTCTGATGATGAGAGCGAAACGCCTGAGCGTCCAAAACCTACTAAAGGTAGACCCTCTTTGCGGGTCATTAAGTAACATAACACTTAATTAACGAATCGATGCAGTACTTGAATTTGTCGACGGACAGTATTCAGTACTGCATTTTTTTATATTATATTTGCATGTATGTTCGCTGATTAGCGATAATCGAAAACTTTAATTACTTTATCTACACCCACGACATAACGTGCGGCTTCGGCAACTTTATTACCTTCTGTTTTTGTTACTCTTCCAATTAAGAATACTTCGGCATTCTCAGTGATCACTTTAATACCCAGTGGCTCAATATTTTTTAAATTAATAATACTGGTTTTTACCTTGGTCGTTAACCAAGCATCTTTACTGGCACGCTCAAATGAGATTGGTGTACCTAAACGTATCTGATTATATACTTGCTGCACTGACGTTGTATTTGCGGCAATCTCGACGATTTGCTTGCGCTCAGCTTCGGTTCTAACTTGACCAGATAGTAGTACTTTACTGTTGTTGGTTAAAATATGCAGGTTATTATTTAACAGCAGTTGTTTATTGGCATCATTAAGTCCTGCTGTGATATCCAAGGTAATTGTTTCATCATCAATTAATTGGCTAAAACTACCGGTGTTACTGCAGCCTTGTATAACAGTAAAACTCAGAAGAGTGATACTTATAGTCAGCCAATATTTTAGTTTTCTTGCTACAGCCATACTCATTCTTCGCACTCTTGTTGTGGGAATAAAGTTTGATCGATAATGTCACAAAGACAGTTAATGATCAGAGCATGTACTTCTTGTATTCTTGCTTCTCGGCGTGATGGTACGCGGACTTCGGCATCGTGTGGACCTAATAATCCTGATATTTCCCCCCCATCTTTACCCGTTAAAGCGACAATAGTCATATTGCGTGTTAGCGCTGCTTCAATGGCTTTAATTACATTACGGCTATGGCCACCTGCAGAGATCACCACTAGAATATCACCATCATTCCCTAAGGCTCGGACTTGTTTAGAATAAACCATATCAAAACTGGTGTCGGTGCCAATAGCTGTCATCAGCGTACAGTCAGGGGTTAATGCCAATGCTGGTAAGCTTGGGCGTTCGGTTTCGTAACGATTTAATAATGATGCAGAAAAATTCTGAGCCAAGCTCGCGGATGCACCATTACCACAGATTAAGATCTTGTTACCGTTTAATAAGCATTGTGCCATCATCATGGCTGAGTTTTGAATGTATTCAGGTAATGCCTCGGCTGCGGCGATCTTGGTTTGAATACTCTCAGTAAAATTTTCTTTAATTAGCTCTAACATGGGTATCTACTCTAAAAAGCATTGGTTATCCATTGAATATTATCACTGGAACCTTCAATGGCAATCACATCGAAACGGCAAGGGGTGTAGTTTTCATTTATTCCGTTGCGCACCATATAATATTGCGCCGTATAACGCAATTTTCGTTGTTTCGTGACCGGGATTGCTGAAATAGCACCGCCATAATGGGTGTATTGCCGATATTTTACCTCAACAAATACTAAGGTCGGTAGTGCTGTTGTTGATTTTACGTCACTGCTTGCGCCGTGCTGGCAAATTAAATCTATTTCACCTTGGCGACAAGCGAAATTCCGCGCCAAGATAATTAACCCTTGGCGCTGTAAAAAATCGGCTGCTATACCTTCAAAATATTCACCGCGTTTACGGGGTTGTTTTAGTTTCAGCGTTCGTGTCCTCAAGTCTTATCTTACCTGAGCGATATTTAGCCCAACTAAATTCGCGTTCGATAATACCGTTTTCATTAATATAAAGAATACCAGTCTGGCCAGCTAGGCGTAAGTCAGGAAAATTACGTAGCTGTAGCAGGTTTGGAATTAATTTAAATGAATCGTAGCCCATCGAAAATAGATTTTGCTGGATTTTCGACATATTTGGCCACAGTGCCAAAGTTTGCTGTTTCAGTTCGAGATCTGGGTTCAACAACCAAGGCATATCACTAAATATTAAACCATTAAGATCGCGGTTTTGGCTTTTGGAAAGATTATTACCATGAGTACGTGAACTTGCATACACTGCTACCTGTGGTGCATAAGGATTCTGGGTGGTAATAATGTAAGGAATTGCTAACATCGCTTCAGAAGGCGTGGCAATAATATAAATGGCATCAATATCACGACGACTGCGTGTTTTGGCTTTAATATTAGCACCGGCTAGGTTTTTCATTAAGTTAATACGCTGATTACTCGATGTCACTGAAAATAGCGAGGTCACCGTTTTTTGCATGTCACTGCGGCTTTTATATTTATAAATATCACTGGTATCTTGCGTGAGTAATTGCCATTGCTTGGCGAACACGGCTGATAAGTTATTACCTGAACGATTATTTGGTGCGAGTACTAATGGTTGTTTGATACCGTCTTTTTGCATTTTTTTCGCAGCCGCAATAACTTCATCATTCGAACTTAATGAGAAATAAAAAATATTTTCTGTTGCTGGCGCTTCTGTCAGTTTATTTAATGAGATTAATGGTACTTCTTTTACTAAAGGTAATACTTTGGTTAAATTTGATTTTAATAATGGACCTACAACAAAGTCAGCCCCATCATTAATGGCTTGTAAATACAGCTTATCTGCGCTTGTTTCTGCTGTATCATAGAAACGTAAGTTAACTCTATCGGCTTCTTCATCTTGATAGTAAGCACTTAGCATCCCATCTCTTATTGCTTTACCTGCTATGGCGCGTTTACCCGTTAAAGGAGCCAGTACCGCGATTTGATTTGGTGCATAAGGTGTTATTGCCATTGCTTTTACAAGTTCGATAGGGAAAGCACTCAATGCAGGGTGTTGTGGGTACTCTGTTTTCCATACTTGTAAATTCTGAATGAGTAATTGTGGTTCGGTACGATATTGTTGTGCGATCATACCTAAATGATACCAACCTGAAAGTGTTGGGTTTTCTGTATCAAATTGCGATGTTAGTTGTTGTAACTCTGATGTCGGTATTATCGTGACTAACTTCCATATACGCGTATTATTGGTACTATGCAGTTTTGCATCAAGGAAGTCATTTAACGCGACGCGGTATTCAACCGCTTTAGCATTATTATTCTGCAGCTCGGAAATAGTGGCGTTTAATAGATAGTAGCGTTGCCAATGTGCGAGTTTCATTGTACTTAGTGTCGAGCTAAAGTTCAATATTGTGGCCGCATCATGATAGCGCTTTTCTAATAGATAGGCTTCTGATTTGATTAACGCCACTTCAAATAATTGCTGTGTTGATAGTGGGTTTCTCTCTACCGATGATAATATATCAAGCGCTGGTTGGGGATGACCTTCTGTAATCAAAGCGCGTGCGGATAATAACTGCCAAGAGATGGTTTGTGGTTTATTCGCTAATGCTATCTTATCAATGTAGTATTGCGCCGGTTGATCTATTTGCGTAAGCACGTCTGGCGCACCAATTAGCTGAGGTTTCGATGTTGCTTTTTCAGATGTTGTGGTACTTGAACACGCACTGAGCAGTAAACTCAAACTAAAAAACATAATCAAGCGGGAATAACTGTGCTTAAATTCCATTGGTGTATTATCCTGCAAAAGAGATTTATAATACCCCTATACTAAAGCATCATCGCTTAACAAAAAACTACCCATGAGAATGAAATGTCTGAACAAGCAACTTTATTTATCGTTCCAACCCCGATTGGCAACCTTTCTGATATCACAGAGCGTGGTTTAGAGATACTAAGAAGTGTTGATTTAATTGCTGCAGAAGATACCCGCCATACGGGGAAACTGCTAAGCCATTATCAAATCAAAACTAAAACATTTGCTTTGCATGATCATAATGAACAGCAAAAAGCAGAATATTTAGTATCAAAACTACAATCTGGTATCAGCATAGCGCTGGTTTCTGATGCTGGCACGCCGTTGATCAGTGACCCTGGTTACCATTTGGTTAATACCTGTCGTGCACATGGTGTCAAAGTAGTACCACTACCTGGTCCTTGCGCAGCAGTAACTGCAATGAGTGGTTCTGGTCTCCCATCTGATCGTTTCTCGTTTGAAGGTTTTTTACCTTCGAAAGAAAAAGCCCGTAATGACAAGATCACCGAGCTGAAAGAAGAAACCCGGACGATGATTTTTTATGAATCACCGCGTCGACTGCAGTATACCTTAGATGCCTTAACGGCAATCATGGGGCCTGAACGTGAAGTGTGTGTTGCACGCGAAATAACCAAAGCGTTTGAAAGTATTACCACTATGCCAGTGGGTGAGTTAGCAGCATGGGTAGCGGAAGACAGCAACCGGAGTCGTGGTGAAATTGTATTATTAGTTTCTGGTTACAAACCTACGGGCCTAGAGATACCAGCTAAGGTTCTGAATACATTAAGATTATTAAATGAAGAATTGCCATTGAAAAAAGCGGCTGCATTAACGGCTGAAATTCACGGTGGCAAAAAAAATGCTTTGTATAAGTGGGGTTTAGAAAACTTTAATTAATCGCTGGATTTTTTGTCTTAGATTATGTAATATCCTTCGCCTTGGAGTTGGTCAGACAATCGCCGCTTTATGACTCGGTATTTATATCGAGGTTATAGAGGGGAGGAAAGTCCGGGCTCCACAGGGTAGGGTGCCAGGTAACGCCTGGGGGGCGCAAGCCCACGACAAGTGCAGCAGAGAGAAGACCGCCGATGGCTTTTTAGGAAGCACAGGTAAGGCTGAAAGGGTGCGGTAAGAGCGCACCGGACGACTAGTAATAGTTCGTTGCAGGGTAAACTCCACCCGGAGCAAGACCAAATAGGCTTTCTATAGGCGTGACCCACGCTGAAAGCGGGTAGGTTGCTTGAGTCTGTGAGCGATTGCAGACCTAGAGGAATGATTGTCCACGACAAAACCCGGCTTATCGACCAACTCCAAGACCTTATCTATATCTTCTTTACTATAGATAAGTTCTTGTTTATTTTTCCTTCTGATTATCAGCATCACTTGCAATACGTTTTACCCCTCCCTAAACTAGATCTTTTACGTTACAATAACCATTTTAGCACCTGCTATAATTTAAAGTATTTTTAAGAGCTTTCATCGACATGACACAAGAATTTGCACACGTATCCGTTTTACTTAACGAAACCGTAGCTGGGTTAGACCTAAAACCGGATGGTATTTATATTGACGGTACTTTTGGTCGCGGTGGTCACTCTCGCTTTATTTTGTCTCAGCTGGGTGAAAACGGCCGATTGATTGCAATCGATCGTGACCCTGAAGCAATTGCAGTGGGTGAAGCATTAAAATTAGAAGACCCACGTTTTGATATTGTTCACGGTCCATTTTCTGGTATTGCTGAATATATGGAAAATAAAGAACTGACAGAACAAATTGATGGTGTGTTATTGGACCTTGGTGTTTCTTCTCCACAGTTAGACGATGCATCTCGTGGTTTTAGTTTTTTACGTGATGGTCCGTTGGACATGCGCATGGACCCTACATCAGGTATCAGTGCAGCTAAATGGTTAGCAACAGCTGACTATGATGATATTGTATGGGTATTGAAAGTATTTGGTGAAGAAAAGTTTGCCCGTAAGATTGCCCGCGCCGTGGTATTTGATCGTGACGGCACGCCATTCGAAACAACAGCACAGTTAGCAAGTTTAATTTGCCGTGTGGTACCAAAATCGAAAAAAGAAACCAAACACCCAGCCACACGTTCATTCCAAGCGATCCGTATTTATATTAATAGTGAGTTAGAAGAGATTGAACGTGCATTAGCTGGCGCATTAAAATGTCTTAAGTCTGGTGGTCGTTTATCTGTGATCAGCTTCCACTCGTTAGAAGATCGTATTGTGAAGCAATTCATTCGTAAACAAGCGCGTGGTAAAGAAGTGCCATACGGCTTACCTATCATGCAAGAAGAAATTGATAAAACGCGTACCATGAAGGCAGTCGGTAAAATGCTAAAACCTTCGGAGCAAGAATTAGAATTCAATCCTCGAGCGCGTAGTTCTGTATTACGCGTGGCGGAAAAATTGTAATATGTTCGGCATTAAGTGGGATTTAGGTAAGGTTATCATGACTGACATCGGCCAGCATAAGCGAGTCGTTAGTCTATTGTTTGCCATCTTAATTTCCGCTTTTGCCGTGATCATGTTAACGCATGAAACCCGCTTAAAGACGAATAACAAAGAGCAGTTATTGACTCAGCGTGACTTGGCTGACATTGAATGGCGTAATTTATTGTTAGAACAAAGCACGTTAGAAGAGCACAGTAAAATTGAATACACCGCAAAACACAAACTCGGTATGTATCGACCAAGTACAGCAGAAGAAAAGTTGGTGACACAGCAGTGACAAATCGTAGAAATATTACCAACGAAGAACCAGCCAATTTTATCTTATGGCGCTATCGTTTAGTTGCAGCCACGGTTGTTATTATCTTTTTAAGCTTACTCGCCCGTACCGCTTATATCCAAGTTATTAATCCCGAACATCTGCGTCAACAAGCGGATATGCGCTCACTACGTGTGGCATCACAGCAAGTACAGCGCGGTATTATTACCGACCGCAATGGGGTGGAATTGGCTGTTAGTGTGCCCGTGATGGCGATCCATGTGGATCCGCGCACCATTAAAAATAAAAACAGTTTTGATAAAAAACGTGCATGGCAAGCGTTTGCAGAAATTCTCGATCTTAATCTTATTGATCTGCAAAAAAAAATCATGGATTCCAATGGTCGTTTTATGTATATAAAACGCCAAATTAGTCCCGCGGTTGCTAAGTATGTTGATGAATTAAAATTAGTCGGTGTAAGTTTGGCTCCAGAATCCCGTCGTTTTTACCCAACCGGTGAAGTTAGCGCACAGTTGGTTGGCATGACTAATATTGATGACAAAGGTATTGAAGGCGTTGAAAAGGCTTATAATGATTTTCTTACTGGTACCCAGGGTAAGCGTATTGTCCGTAAAGACCGATTAGGTAATGTTATTGAGGATATCTCTGTTATTCAGCAAAGTGAACAAGCCAATAATATCCAACTCAGTATTGATCAACGTATTCAATCGTTAGCCTATCAGCGCTTGAAAAAAGCGGTTAAATACAACGGCGCTGTGTCGGGATCATTGGTGATGATTGATGTAAAAACAGGAGAAATATTAGCGATGGTAAATAGCCCATCGTTTAACCCGAACAATCGCAGTAAGTATGACAGTTATAAGTTAAAAAATCGCGCTATCACGGATAGTTACGAACCTGGCTCCACAATTAAACCACTCGTAATTGCCAGTGGTTTAGATAACGGTATTATTGCTGCAGATTCTATAATTGATACAAATCCTGGCCGTATGCGTTTAGGTGGTCGTTTAGTACAAGATACCCGTAACCGTGGTGAGATGATACTGAGTGATATTTTACGTTATTCATCAAACATGGGCGTGAGTAAAATTGCGCTGAAACTAGGTCATCAACGTTTGCTGGATACGTATTATCAATTTGGTTTTGGTAATGAAAGTAGCTTGATCTTAAATGGTGAAAGTAGGGGCTATATGCCACGTCGTTCACGGTGGTCAGAGTTCGAGAATGCAACATTATCCTTTGGTTATGGTATGCAAGCGACAACATTACAGCTTGCTCATGCTTATGCAACAATTGCTTCTGGTGGGGTATATCGTCCACTGACAATTAGAAAATTGGATACGATGCCATTATCAGAACGGGTGTTATCTGAAGAGCACGCACAAGAGCTATTGCTCATGATGGAAAGCGTGGTGGAAAAAGGCGGTACGGGTGATAAAGCACGTATTGATGGCTACCGCGTCGCGGGTAAAACTGGTACTTCTCGTAAAGCTATTGCCGGTGGTTATGGTGACGATTATGTTGCTTTATTTGCTGGTATTGCTCCCGTGTCTAATCCTCGTTTTGCATTAGTGGTGGTGATTGACTCACCAAGCGGTGACCGCTATTACGGCGGTGTTATCGCGGCACCGGTATTTGCTGAAGTTATGGAAAGAACATTACAAATGTTAAATGTAACACCAGATGAAAAACAATCATTAACAGTAATAGCAAAAGACGCTTAAAAATTAAAGGACGCTTAGGCGTTAAGGGTTGTTTGATACTAAGGATTGTTAAATGCCACGGGCTTTAAATATTAAGGGTTTGGAAATGAATTCGTCATGTCGAGTCTTATCTCTACAAACGTGGAATATTGATTTTGAATTAGCGGTTAACGCATTGATTATTGATAGCCGGAAAGTGCAGGCGGGCGATTGTTTTGTCGCGATAAATGGTCATGCCCTTGATGGTCGCCGGTTTATTGGTAATGCATTACAATGTGGTGCAACAGTTGTACTGAAAGATGCTGATATTCAGGGAGAACATGGTCATATTGAATATGTTGATGGAATTCCTATTGTTGCTTTTTTTGGTCTTAATAAGGCCTTATCCGCATTAGCCGATAGTTTTTATCAATTCCCTTCGCAGCAATTAAAACTTGTCGGTGTTACTGGCACGAATGGTAAGAGCACTATCACGCAGATTATTGCCAATTGGGTTACTTTATTAAACGGTAAAGCTGGTGTGATGGGAACGATCGGTAATGGCTTATTCGATCAATTAGTGCAAACAGAAAATACCACAGGTAGTGGTTTAGATGTACAAGCTGAAATAGCGAGCCAAGTGCAACAAGGTGCAGAATTGTGTGCCATGGAAGTATCCTCACACGGTTTGATCCAAGGTCGTGTAAATTCTCTCGACTTTGATGTGGCATTATTTACCAATCTAACCCGTGATCATCTTGATTATCATGGAGACATGGATAATTATGCTGATGCCAAAAAAATCTTATTTCAAGGTGCTGTGAAACATAGGATCCTTAATGTTGATGATACTTACGGTAAAGCGTGGTCACAGCAATGGCCTGATGCTATCCGATTTTCAGTCCAGCAAGATTTATCAGCCTATTCTGGTGCTTTTTTATATTGTCATGATTTAAATTTTGATACCGGTGGTTTTAACTGTGAGTTAAAAACCAGCTGGGGTGAAGGTACATTGCGATGTGGTTTAATTGGCGAGTTTAATGCTTCTAATGTAGTGGCCGCTTGCGCGAGTTTGTTAGCTCTCGGTTATGATTTGGATGATTTATTACAGGTAGCACCAAAATTAACCGCCGTATGTGGCCGTATGGAATTATTCAAACAAGCAGGGCAAGCTGCTTGCGTGGTTGATTATGCTCATACACCTGACGCATTAGAAAAAGCCTTGCAAGCATTACGTGTGCATTGTGAAGGCAAGCTCTGGTGCATTTATGGCTGTGGTGGTGACCGAGATACAGGTAAAAGACCAATAATGGCACAAGTCGCTGAACAATTTGCAGATATGGCTGTCATTACAGATGATAATCCGCGTACTGAGTCTGCGTCTTCGATTGTAGCTGATATGAAAATCGGTCTTGCTAACCCTGATGTAATGCAAGTTATTCATGATCGCCGTAGTGCTATTCATTGGGCGATGGAACAAAGTCGTGCTGACGATATTATTTTAGTGGCAGGTAAAGGCCATGAAGATTATCAAATTATCGGTGTAGATAAACACCATTATAGTGATCGAGAGACGATCAGAGAGATGTTGAGTAAAAAATAATGATTAGTTTAGCGTTAAGTGCAATTGCGACACAACTCAATGCCAAGTACCAAGGTGATGATGTCGTCATTACTCATGTTTCAACAGATACACGCACGATTAAAGTTGGTGATTTGTTCGTCGCGTTAAGTGGTGATAATTTTGATGCCAATAGTTTCGTTGCCAAAGCGGCAGAGCAAGGTGCTATTGCTGCTATTGTAACAAAAAAGCAAGCGGTGGATATCCCGCAAATTCAAGTAAAAGATAGCCGTGTTGCTTTAGGTCTGTTAGGTAAAATGGTGCGTGAACATGTTAATCCTAAAGTTGCAGCGCTTACTGGCAGTAATGGAAAAACCACGACGAAAGAAATGCTGGCGGCGATTTTAAAACAAGTCGCACCAACATTAGCAACTGCAGGCAATTTTAATAACGATATTGGTGTTCCATTGACATTGCTTCGCTTACAGCAAGAAGACCAATTTGCGGTGATGGAGCTTGGTGCTAATCACAAAAAAGAAATTGCCTATACCACGGGATTGGTATTGCCAGATGTGGTGTTAATCAATAATGTTGATGCTGCACACTTAGAAGGTTTTGGTGATCTACAGGGCATCGCATTGGCTAAAAGTGAGATATTATCGGGGGTTAAGGAACAAGGCATGGCGGTACTAAACCGCGATGATAAGTTTTATCAATACTGGCTACGTAAAGTTGACTCACAGCGACACGTTAACTTTTCGGTTGTTGATGAGAGTGCCGATTATTTTGCAGCTAATATTGAATTTGCTGATTCGGGTAACCCGACGTTTAGATTATGCACACCAGACAGTGACTGTTCGATTAACTTAGGTGTTGCAGGTCGTCATAATGTCGCTAATGCATTAGCCGCCGCTGCAATGGCAAGTTGTTTTGGTATTGATATTAAAACCATTAAGTTAGGCCTTGAATCTATGGTTAATGTACAGGGACGATTGAAAATATCACAATTAACCCCACGTATTCGTATTATTGACGATAGCTATAATGCCAATATTGCATCAGTAAAGGCGGCCATTGATGTATTAACCCATTTCAAATCAACAAATGTATTAGTCATGGGCGATATGGGAGAACTGGGCGTTAGTACTGCTGATATGCATCAACAAGTTGGGCATTATGCTCAGCAGCAACAGGTTGATCATGTCTATACTTGTGGTGCCGTTAGTCGTGAAGCTGCATTAACTGCTGGTGTTATTGGTCGCGCCTTTTTAGCACAGCCAGCACTGGTTGATGCGTTAGCTGACTTAATCACTACAGCTCCCAAAGAGCAGGTGTTTACTTTATTATTTAAAGGTTCCCGTAGTGCTAAAATGGAGCAGGCAATCAGTTTGCTTACCACAAAGCTATCTGAGAACACTGCTATGTTAATCGAAAATACAATATTAGTTAAAAATACAGTAAAGGAAATAAAATGTTAGTTTGGTTGTTCGAATCTTTAAGTGAGCATTTCTCGCTATTCAGAGTTTTTTCATATCTCACATTTCGTGCAATTATCACGATAATTACCTCGTTATTACTGACATTATGGATGGGACCTAAACTTATCCGCTATTTGCAAGATATGCAGATTGGTCAAGTTGTACGTGATGATGGCCCTGAATCACATTTCAGTAAACGTGGTACGCCAACAATGGGTGGCGTAATGATCCTAGTTGCAATTTTAGTATCAACGCTATTATGGGCAAGATTAGATAATGCCTATGTTTGGATCATGATGTTTGTGTTTGTCGCATTTGGTGCGATTGGTTTTGTGGATGACTATCGCAAAGTGATCCGTAAAGATACCGATGGCTTGATTGCGCGTTGGAAGTATTTCTGGCAGTCAGCGGTCGCAATTGGTATCGCTGTTTATCTCTATGTAACGGCAGGTTCGGCGGCAGAAACGACATTAGTTGTCCCTTTCTTTAAAGAATATATGCCAGAACTTGGATTGTTATTCATTGTATTAACTTATTTTGTGATTGTGGGGAGTAGTAATGCGGTTAACTTAACCGATGGTTTAGATGGTTTAGCTATCTTACCAACGGTATTAGTGGCGGGTGCATTTATGCTTGTGTCGTACTTAACGGGTAACGTTAAATTTGCTGAGTATCTGTTTATCCCTTATATCCCACAAGCCAGTGAATTAGTGATTGTGTGCGCGGCTATGGTTGGCGCCGGACTTGGTTTCTTATGGTTTAACACGTATCCAGCACAAGTATTTATGGGTGATGTAGGTTCATTAGCATTAGGTGCGGGTTTAGGTACGCTAGCAGTATTAGTTCGCCAAGAGTTCATGTTGGTGATCATGGGCGGTGTTTTTGTTATGGAAACAGTATCGGTTATCTTACAAGTAGGTTCTTATAAGTTACGTGGTCAACGCATCTTTAGGATGGCTCCAATTCATCACCATTATGAACTAAAAGGTTGGCCTGAACCACGTGTGATTGTACGCTTTTGGATCATTACTATTATTTTAGTACTCATTGGCTTAGCCACGTTGAAGGTACGCTAATGACACCATTATCTGAGCAAAATATGGCATCGCCTATCGTTATTGTTGGTTTAGGCCAAACCGGTCTGTCTTGTGTTCGCTATTTTCTAAAGCAGGGAATTATTCCTGTTGTTGTGGATAGCCGTGATGCACCGCCGGGACAAGATGAGTTGCCAGCTCAGGTAACGTTGTACAAAGGGGGGTTACACCCTGAAGTCTTATTACAGGCTAAGCAATTAGTCGTTAGTCCAGGTATTGCCATTGCAACCCCCGAGATTGCTGCTGCACGGCAAAAGGGGGTGGAAGTGATTGGTGATATTGAATTGTTTGTCAGAGCTGCACAAGCACCAATTATTGCGATTACTGGATCGAATGGTAAATCGACCGTTACTACACTGGTTGGTGAAATGGCGAATGCAGCAGGTGTGAAGACCGCAATCGGTGGCAACATTGGCATTCCAGCATTAGACCTACTTGATGTAGCCGATCCTTATCAGTTATATGTGTTAGAGCTTTCAAGCTTTCAATTAGAAACGACCCATAGTCTAAAGGCTATTGCTGCGACCGTACTGAATGTAACAGACGACCATCTTGATCGTTACCCTGATTTCGAAGCCTATCGCCAAGCCAAATTGTCAATTTATCAGCATGCGCAAACCGTGGTAACAAATAGTGATGATGTATTAACGGCTTGTCCTCAACAAAATAATACGCTAAGTGCGGTTAAGCGTAGTTTTGGTGAGAGTGATGCTGATTATGGCTTGCTCCAACAGCAAGGGAGTACTTGGTTAGCTTATCAAGGTAAGGGCATTATCAGTGCTGATGATTTGCAGATCACCGGTGTACATAATTTAATGAACGCATTATCTGCCATAGCCCTGCTTGATGCCGCAGGTGTGGATAGAACTAAAACGTTACCGGGATTACGTCAATTTACGGGGCTAGCGCATCGCTGTGAGTTTATTCGTGAACTTAACGGGGTAAGGTGGATTAATGATACTAAGGCCACGAATGTCGGAGCAACGCTAGCGGCGCTGGCCGGGTTGAAAAGCAGTGTTAAAGGACGTTTATACCTGATTGCTGGCGGTGATGGAAAAGGCGCTGATTTTAGTCCTTTAGTCCCCGCATTACGTGATGACATTGCGTTGACGTATTGCTTTGGTAAAGACGGTGAACGTTTTTCGGCGTTAACGGATAATACGAAATTGGTCCCAGACCTGGCCGTTGCGATTGCTGAAATTAGTGAGTTTGTACAACCGGGTGACTGGGTTTTGTTGTCACCTGCTTGTGCAAGTATTGATATGTACGCTAATTTTATGGCTCGGGGTAACCACTTTAGAGCGCTAGTGAAGGCATTATAATGGAATTTCTGACACGGACGAAAGCCTATTTATTAGGTGCTGAAGAGCAGCGCGCGGCGGTTTATGATCGCCAATTATTATTATTAGCGATTATCTTAATGATGGTTGGTTTGGTGATGGTTGCATCGGCATCCTTACCTGAAGGTATTGCTCTGGGTGATGATCCCTTCATGTTTGTGAAAAAACATTTAGTCTTTCTGAGCGTTTCCTTGTGTGCTGCAATTTGTGTGTTGAATGTTCCGATTGCTTTTTTTGAGCGTAATAGTGTGCGGTTTTTATTTGTCGCTATTGGTTTATTGATCGTGGTATTAGTCATTGGTCGTACGGTGAATGGCAGTACTCGTTGGCTCTCGTTTGGTCCCTTGAATATGCAGCCCGCTGAGTTTGCTAAATTTGCTCTATTTACTTATTTTTCAGGTTATTTAGTCCGCCAAAAAAGCTTATTACAAGAAAGCTATAAAGGTTTTGTGAATGGATTACTTGTGATCGCCGTTATCTCTGCATTGCTGCTTTTTCAACCTGATTTCGGCTCTGTGATGGTTATTTTAACCACCAGTGTAGCACTGTTATTTATCGGTGGTGCAAAGTTGGTTCACTTCATGGCACTATGTGTCGTGGCTATTTTATTAGGTGTATTAGCGGTGATATTGTCGCCGTATAGAATGCGACGGATAACCTCTTTTCTTGACCCTTGGGATGACCCATTTGGTAGTGGTTATCAACTTACCCAATCTTTAATGGCATTTGGCCGTGGTAGCTTTAGCGGTGAAGGGCTTGGTAATTCGATTCAAAAACTAGAGTATCTACCAGAAGCTCATACCGATTTTGTATTCGCAATTTTGGCTGAAGAATTAGGTTTCATAGGCGTGTTTATCGTCTTGATGCTACAAATGTTATTAGTATTTAAAGCACTGCAAATTGGTCGTCGGAGTCTGGAGATTGATCAATCTTTTGCTGGTTTCTTAGCAATTAGCATTGGTGTTTGGTTTTGTTTTCAAACCTTGGTTAACGTCGGTGCAGCCTCCGGGTTATTGCCAACTAAAGGGTTAACATTGCCCCTCGTGAGTTATGGTGGGTCGAGCTTATTAATTATGAGTTGTGCAGTGGCTGTGCTATTGCGGATCGATTATGAATATCGTGCACAAAAAGTGTCGATGTCAAATTGTACAACTCCCAGTTAGTTATCATATGTATAAGTAACTTATGCCTTAATAACTGATTAAATCTATTACAATGAAAGATAATATTATGACAAAACGTTTATTAGTGATGGCTGGTGGTACTGGCGGTCACGTATTTCCTGGTATTGCGGTAGCAAAATATTTAGCACAGCAGGGCTGGGTGATTCATTGGATTGGTACTGCGGATCGTATGGAAGCCGATTTAGTCCCGCAACATGGTTTTGATATTTCATTCATTGATATTTCAGGGGTGCGTGGTAACGGAGTTAAGCGTTTATGCCTTGCACCCTTTCGAATTTTAAAATCCGTGTTACAGGCACGTAAAGTGATGAAAAAATTCAAACCTGATGTTGTTTTAGGAATGGGTGGTTTTGCTAGTGGACCGGGTGGCGTAGCGGCTTGGTTACAAGGTATTCCTGTGGTATTGCATGAGCAAAATGCGGCGGCAGGTCTCACTAACCGTCTATTAGCTAAAATTGCTAAACGTGTACTCATGGCCTTTCCTGGTGCATTTTCTCAGGGTCTGTTGGTTGGCAATCCAGTACGTGAAGATGTACTGGCTTTACATGCATTACCACACGTAAGCACTGACAAGCTGACGGTATTGGTTGTTGGTGGTAGCTTAGGCGCAAAAGTATTAAATGAAACGTTACCAGCAGCACTGGCGTTATTACCCCAAGATAAAATTAGTATCCGCCATCAAGTGGGCAAAAATAATAGTACTGCGGTGAATGTTGCTTATCAGTCTGCTGGTGTTACAGCTGAGATTAAAGTATCTGATTTTATTGATGACATGGCGCAAGCTTATCATCAAGCTGATGTGGTAGTGTGTCGCGCTGGCGCGTTGACGGTGTCAGAGGTGGCTGTTGCTGGATTACCCGCTATTTTTATTCCATTACCACATGCAGTGGATGATCATCAGACTAAAAATGCCCAATCATTGGTACAAGCAGGTGGCGCGGTATTGCTCCCACAAAGCCAACTCAATGCCGTGGATTTAGCCAAATTATTACAGCAATGGATTGACGATGAAGCACAACTTGTCGCTATGTCAAATGCAGCCAGAAGTGCTGCTATTCTAGATGCAACTGAGCAGGTCGCAAATACCTGTTCAGCATTAAGTTAAGAGAGATAGATAATGCCTGAACAAAAGATCGCACAACTAAGAACGGTAGTGCCAGAGATGCGTCGTGTGAAAACTATTCATTTTGTTGGCATCGGTGGTGCTGGCATGGGTGGGATCGCAGAAGTATTAGCGAACGAAGGTTACCAAATTACGGGGTCTGATCTCGCGCCTAATCCTGTGACTGAACGTTTAGTCAAATTAGGTGCAAAAATTAATTTTGAGCATAAAGCGGAAAATGTAGAGAATGCTAGTGTAGTGGTGGTATCAACGGCTATCGATCTCACTAATCCTGAAATTATGGCTGCACATGAAAACCGTATTCCTGTGATTAAACGTGCTGAAATGTTAGCAGAATTAATGCGTTTTCGTCATGGGATTGCAATTGCAGGTACGCATGGTAAAACGTCGACTACAGCGCTAGTGACAGGTATTTACCATCAAGCAGGCTTAGATCCTACATTCGTTAATGGCGGATTAGTAAAGAGCACTGGCACCAATGCAGGTTTAGGTAAAAGTCGTTACCTGATTGCTGAAGCGGATGAGAGCGATGCATCATTCTTACTGCTGCAGCCGATGGTTGCTGTCGTGACGAACATCGAAGCTGACCATATGGATACTTATGGTGGTGACTTTGCTAAATTAGAAAAAACCTTTATGGATTTTTTGCATAATTTGCCATTTTACGGTTTAGCTGTGATGTGCGCTGATGATGCTGTTATTGAAAAGTTGATCCCAGACATTGGTCGTCAGGTCGTGACTTATGGTTTTTCCGAAAATGCCGATGTACGCATTATTGATTATGTGCAAAAAGGTCATAAAAGTCACTTTACCATTTGTCGGAAAGATCGCGAAGATTTACGTGTTAGCTTGAATTCTCCGGGTCAACATAATGCCTTAAATGCGACAGCTGCAGTAGCCGTCGCGACTGAAGATGGCATTGATGATCGCGCTATTATTACCGCGCTCGCTAATTTTGCGGGTACTGGTCGACGTTTTGATCATCTTGGTGCATTTGATTCAGGTGCAGGTAATGTGATGTTGGTTGATGATTATGGTCATCACCCGACCGAGGTTGATGTTACTATTACTGCTGCACGAGCAGGCTGGCCTGAAAAACGTTTGGTTTCGGTATTCCAACCACACCGTTATACACGCACCCGTGATTTGTATGAAGACTTTGCAAACGTGTTATCAAAGGTTGATTTGTTATTTTTATTAGAAGTATACCCAGCAGGTGAAGAACCCATTCCTGGTGCTGATAGTCGTTCATTATGTCGTAGTATTAGACAACGTGGCAATATTGAACCAATTTTTGTTTCTAGTCCTGATGAAATCCCGGCCATTTTAGCTGAGCATTTACAAGATGGTGATTTGGTATTAACCCAGGGTGCTGGTAATGTGGGGACACTTGCTAAGGAATTGGCTGCAATGGAAATGAATGTTAGTACGATGAAACAATGGAAGAAGTAATCATGAGCGTAACAAGTACTAAAAAAGTAGCAGTATTATTTGGTGGGAATTCTGCCGAACGCGAAGTCTCACTAAAATCGGGTGTCGCAGTTACAGCAGGTTTACAACGTGCAGGTGTGAATGCACATGCTTTAGATACGGCTGAATATGATGTTAGTCAACTGAAGGGTGATGGTTTCACCCATGCGTTTATTGCGCTACATGGCCGCGGTGGTGAAGACGGTGTGATGCAAGGTGCGTTAGAACAGCTTGCTATTCCTTATACTGGTAGCCGGGTTTTAGGCGCAGCATTAGCGATGGATAAGATCCGTACTAAACAAATTTGGCAGTCTCAAGGTTTACCGACTGCGCTTTATCGTATTGTTACACCAATTAATTTTGATAATGCGATAGCAAGCGATATCATTGCAGATCTTGGTTCTCCCGTGATAATTAAACCAGCGAAAGAAGGTTCCAGTATCGGGATGGCTAAAGTACATAACGTCGCGGAATTAGAAACGGCGGTCACGGCTGCGTTTGAGTATGATAATGAGATCTTAATTGAGCAATGGATTGAAGGACCTGAATTCACGGTTGCAATTTTAGGTGATGAAGTACTGCCAGTTATTCAGCTTAAAACACCAAATACGTTTTATGATTACCAAGCTAAATATCAATCAAATACCACTGAATACTTGTGTCCAGCTCCCATTACTGATGAACAATGTCAGCAGTTGCAAGCTTATGCATTAAAAGCATTTCGTGCAGTAGCTGCTGAGGGCTGGGGTCGTGTTGATGCAATGTTAGATGCACAGGGGCAGTTCCAATTGTTGGAAGTAAATACAGTACCGGGCATGACTGAAAAAAGTTTAGTACCAATGGCAGCCAACGCTGCTGGGTATAACTTTGAGAGTTTAGTTTCTAAAGTATTAGCGCTCGCGCATTAATAAACGTATCTTGATATGACTGCTGTTATTCCAACACCGAGAGATGAAGCCGTAGATGATAGTATCTACGCGCTTACCGAACTTGAGATTCAAGCGGATGAATCCTGTGCGGAAGAATTAGCGCCATCACGCTTAAAGCGTGGTTTAGGTCTCTTATTCTTTTTTATGGTGGTAGTATTTTTTAGCTGGATGTTTAGTAGTATGGAAGCATACCTGACTGATGCCAGTAAAATGCCAATGTCAGCACTTATTATTCAAGGTGAACGAGATTATATCAGTGATGATGATATTCGCGTTGTATTACTGCAAAAACCGGCGATCGAAAATTACTTTTCGGTAAATGTTGATGATATTCAAAGAAAAATTGAATCATTACCTTGGGTTTATCATGCGTCGGTACGTAAAAGCTGGCCTGATTTATTACGTGTGTATATTCAAGAACAACCCGTAGTTGCAGTGTGGAATGATACGCAATTATTGAACGAAGATGGAATCGTGTTTGATGCCGATACTAATCGAGCACCAAAATCATTAGTGAAACTTTATAGCCCGAGTGATAGAATCAAACAAACATTGGCTAAATACAACGAATTCAATGGATTGCTGCAGCTTAATAATTACCAAATAGACGCGATGACACTGAATTTACGCAATGCAATAACGGTTGAATTAAGTAATGGTATAATGCTGCGTTTAGGACGAGAAAATGCAATGTCACGGATTCAGCGCTATATCGATTATGTTGCAGTATTAGATAAAGAAAAAATAGCCTATATAGATTTACGTTATGATACAGGTTTCTCAGTTGGCTGGAAAAATGACAAGAAAGAGTAATGATAATGACTAAGTCGATGGAACGGAAATTAATTGTAGGTTTAGATGTCGGCACATCAAAAATTGCCGTTGTTGTAGGTGAATTATTACCTGACGGTGAACTGAACATTATCGGTTTAGGAAAAAGTGCATCGAGAGGGATGGATAAAGGTGGTGTAAACGACCTGGAGTCTGTTGTTAAAGCGGTTCAACGTGCAAAACAAGAAGCCGAAATGATGGCTGATATGAAAATATCGTCTGTCTACCTGAGCATTTCAGGTAAACATATTAGCAGCCAAGATGAAATTGGCATGGTGGCTATCTCTGAAGATGAAGTCACGCAAGATGATGTTGATAATGTGATCTATACCGCAAGGTCTGTGCGAATTCGTGACGAACATCGAATTTTGCATGTAATTCCACAAGAATATGCTATTGATTATCAAGAACGGATTAAAAATCCTGTGGGTTTATCCGGCGTTCGGATGAAAGCTAAGGTACATTTGATCACTTGTCACAATGACATGGCAAAAAATATTGTAAAATGTGCTGAACGTTGTGAACTGCAAGTGGATAAATTAATTTTTTCTGCTTTAGCATCAAGTTATGCCGTCGTTACCGATGATGAAAAAGAGCTCGGTGTATGTGTTGTAGATATTGGTGGTGGCACTATTGATATCGCCGTATTCTATGATGGTTCATTACGTCATACATCCGTATTTTCGTATGCAGGTAATGCAGTTACTAGTGATATTGCGTATGCATTTGGAACCCCTCCTGCAGACGCGGAAGAGATTAAAGTTAACTTTGGTTGTGCGCATGCTCAGTTGTTACAACGGGATGATACCATCGAAGTTGCAAGTGTAGGTGGGCGACCATCACGCACTTTACAGCGACAAACACTTGCGGAAGTGATAGAACCTCGATACTCTGAACTATTCGGAATGGTTGAAGCTGAATTAAAAACTATTTTAGAGTCATTAAAACTGGAAAAATTGGCGGCTGGCATTGTTCTTACTGGTGGCGCGGCACAAATTGAAGGTTTAGTTGAATGTGCAGAAAGCGTATTCAACTCACAAGTTAGAATAGGTATTCCATTAAATATAAATGGATTAACTGAATATGTAAATACACCAGTGTATTCAACAGCGGTTGGCTTACTTCAGTTTGGTAAAGAACAGCAGTTCGAACCAACAACAGACGTAGTCGTAGAACGGAATAATTGTAATCAGTTACTTAAAAAAATAATGAGCTGGTTCAAAGGCGGGTTTTAAAACCCTATAAGATTTTTGGAGATATTACCATGTTTGAACTATTAGATGATAGTAACGATGAAGCTGTCATTAAAGTCATTGGTGTTGGTGGTGGTGGCGGTAACGCTGTTGATCACATGGTCAGTGAAACAATTGAAGGTGTTGAATTTATTGTCGTAAATACGGATGCACAAGCATTACGTAATTCAGCCGCTGGATCTGTTATTCAAATCGGTAACACTATCACTAAGGGTCTAGGCGCAGGCGCGAACCCTGCGGTAGGCCGTGAAGCAGCTTCGGAAGATCGCGATACTATTCGTGAGCAACTGCAAGGTTCTGATATGATCTTTATTGCTGCAGGTATGGGTGGTGGTACAGGTACAGGTGCAGCTCCGGTTGTTGCTGAAATTGCTAAAGAATTAGGTATTTTAACAGTAGCGGTAGTAACTAAACCTTTCTCATTTGAAGGTAAGCGCCGCTTGAATTATGCACAAGCTGGTATTGATGCATTAAGTGAACAAGTTGATTCTTTGATTACAATTCCTAACGACAAGTTATTGAAAGTATTGGGTCGTGGTGTCAGTTTATTAGATGCATTTAAAGCTGCAAATAATGTACTACTTGGTGCTGTACAAGGTATTGCCGAATTAATTACGCGTCCAGGTCTAATCAACGTGGATTTCGCCGATGTTCGCACAGTAATGAGTGAAATGGGTACTGCAATGATGGGCACCGGTGTTGCTTCTGGTGAAGATCGTGCAGCAGAAGCCGCAGAAGCGGCAATTTCAAGTCCGTTACTTGATGATGTTGATTTAGCTGGTGCTCGCGGTATTCTGGTTAATATTACTGCTGGCCTCGATATTAATATCGAAGAGTTCGAAACAGTGGGTAATTCAGTTAAAGCTTTTGCTTCTGACAATGCAACGGTTGTTGTGGGCGCGGTAATTGACCCTGAAATGACGGATGAATTGCGTGTAACTGTGGTTGTTACGGGGATCGGGGCTGAAAACAAACCTGATATTACTTTAGTACCAACGCCAGCGAAAAAAATTGAAGAAGCGAAAGTTGAATCGACGAAAGTTGACGAAACAGTTAAAGCGACAGTTGTACCGGCCGATAACCAAGTAGATGTACAGAAAATTGCTGTTGGTGAAAGTAATACGACAACGGCAACGAAAAGTGAACCGGATTATTTAGATATTCCGGCGTTCTTACGTCGCCAAGCAGACTAATACTTTACTGTATTATAGCTAGAACATGATTCAGTCTTTCGGGGGATTTTTAGCGTAAAGACTGAATTATATAAGACGTGTCTGGATTGGTGATTTTGCATTTTCAGTAGGGCTGTGGTAAATTGCTCGGCCTCGCGTTGGAGTGTGGGATTTAAATAGGGTGACATTAATGATTAAGCAAAGAACATTAAAACAAGCGGTACGTGGCACCGGTATCGGTCTGCATTCTGGCAACAAGGTTACCCTTAATCTTCGTCCAGCAGCAGCCAATACAGGTATTATTTACCGTCGTATCGATCTTGATCCAGTAGTTGATTTCAAAGCATCGGCTGACATGGTGAAAGATACAATGTTATGTACTTGTCTAATTAGCGAAGATGGTCATCGTATTTCGACTGTAGAACATCTAAACGCGGCCTTAGCAGGTCTCGGCATTGATAATATTATTATTGAAGTAGATGCGGCTGAAATTCCAATTATGGATGGTAGTGCAAGTCCTTTTATTTTCTTACTGCAAAGTGCGGGAATCGAAGAGTTAAATTGCGCTAAGAAATTTATCAAAATTAAACAACCTATACGTGTTGAAGATGGCGATAAATGGGCTGAATTTTTACCGTCGAACCATGGTTTTATTATGGATTTACGTATTGAATTTGATCATCCTGTATTTGAAGGTCAAAACCAACATATTCGAGCAGATTTTTCGGGTGATTGGTTCCATCAAGAAATCAGCCGAGCACGTACTTTCGGCTTTATGAAAGACATTGAATATCTACAATCACAAAACCTTGCACTGGGCGGTAGCCTAGAGAACGCTATTGTGATAGATGATTTTCGTATTCTTAATGATGACGGTTTACGTTATGAAGATGAATTCGTGAAACATAAAATGCTTGATGCTGTCGGTGATCTGTACTTGTCAGGTCATTCAATTTTAGGTGAGTTTAGAGCATTCAAAACTGGTCACGGCATGAATAACTTATTGCTAAGAGCATTACTTGCTAATCAAGAAGCATGGGAATTCACTACTGTAGATGAAGCCCAAGATGCGCCAATTCGTTGGTTAGAGCCAAATTTAGAACTGGCGTTATAATCTAATCAAATCGGTTTGGCATCTCGGAACTGGGTGAGTTAGTTCGCTCCGAGATAAATACAGATAGAATTGTGGCATCAAATTGTTTATATTTAGTGTCACCAATTCATCATTTAATAAAAGATTATGAGCGTTACAGTGACTTATTCGAATGGTAATCATAACCATTCTAAATTATTTAATATCTATTTTTTAATATTTTCATTAATAGCTGTTATTGCCATCTCGATTACGTCTTCTTGGTTTCTCTATTCCAACTTCTCTTCCCAAGCAATACAACTTAAGATTGCGAAAACACAACAAAAATATCAGCAGCAAGCAGATGAAGTTATTGCGCTACGTCAAGAAACTGATTTGAAAATTGCCGTATTTGCGAGTAAAGTTGGCATGATGCAAGCCGAGGTTAACCGTTTGAGTTTATTGGGTGATGAATTGGTTAAAGATGCCAGTTTAACGCGTGGTGAATTTGATTTTAACCTAAAACCTGCAATAGGCGGTCCGATTGATACTGATTCAAGTTATGCTGTTGATTTGCAAGCCTTGCTCGAAGAGATGGATTTGTTGTCACTCGAAGTAAATAATCGCTCCCAACAACTATCACTACTTGAAACTATGCTATTGAATCACAATATAAGTGATGAGGCTGTTTTATCTGGACGTCCAGTTATTCAACGTGGCTCTTGGTTATCGTCCCATTACGGCGTGCGTAAAGACCCTTTTACAGGGCGAGCGACTATGCATAAGGGGATTGATTTTGCAGGTAATAATGGTATGCATATTATTGCAACGGGTGCTGGAGTGGTAACTTGGTCTGGAAGACGTTCGGGTTATGGCTTATTAATCGAAATTAATCACGGAAATGGTCTGTCGTCACGTTATGCTCATGCTAAAGATCTCATCGCAAAAGAAGGCGATGTTGTTGGCAAGGGTCAAACAATTGCTATTATGGGGAGTTCAGGGCGCTCTACTGGACCTCATGTGCACTACGAAGTGCTAAAATCGGGACGACAAGTCGATCCTAAACGCTATGTTTATCGCTAAAATGCTTTAAATTTCAAATAGATTCACAATAACTTTTGGTCATAAAATGTTAACTAATATAATTACAAAAATAGTCGGTAGCCGCAATGACCGCATTTTAAAAAAATTGCATAAAGTTGTAACACAGGTCAATCAATTAGAAGCAGAGTTTGAAGTATTATCAGATGCAGAGTTAAAAGCAAAAACTGTTGATTTTCAACAACGAGTAGCATCTGGTGAGACTCTTGAAAGCATTTTAGCTGAAGCCTTTGCGGTTGTTCGTGAAGGCTCTAAACGTGTATTTGGTATGCGCCACTTCGATGTACAGTTACTTGGTGGTATGGTTTTAAATAATAACCAGATTGCTGAAATGCGTACTGGTGAAGGTAAAACCCTAACCGCAACGTTACCAGCATATTTAAATGCATTAACAGGTAAAGGCGTACATATTATTACGGTGAATGATTATCTTGCTGCACGTGATGCAGAATGGAATCGTGAACTATTTGAATTTTTAGGTTTAACGGTTGGCCTTAACGTTTCAGGCATGGATAACATGGCCAAACGTGAAGCGTATGCTGCAGATGTTACTTATGGTACTAATAATGAATTTGGTTTTGATTACTTACGTGACAACATGGCGTTCGAACCGCAACAGCGTGTTATGCGTCCGTTATATTACGCGGTAATTGATGAAGTGGATTCAATCTTAATTGATGAAGCACGTACCCCGCTTATTATTTCAGGTCCTGCTGATGATAGCTCAGAATTATATACTAAGATCAACACTATCATCCCACTGCTAGAGCAACAAGAGAAAGAAGATACCGAAGAGTACACGGGTGACGGTCACTACACTGTTGATGAAAAGAACAAACAAGTATTACTGACTGAAAATGGTCAAATCAAAGTTGAAGACATGCTTAAAGAGCGTGGCTTATTAAGCGAAGATGATTCTTTATTCTCTGCAGGTAATATTTCATTACTTCATCACATCAACGCCGCATTACGTGCGCATACGTTATTTGAAAAAGACGTTGATTATATTGTGAGTGACGAAGGCGAAATTGTTATTGTCGACGAACATACTGGCCGTACTATGCCTGGTCGACGTTGGTCTGAAGGCCTACATCAAGCGGTAGAAGCGCGCGAAGGTGTGAAGATCCAAAATGAAAACCAAACACTAGCATCGATCACGTTCCAGAATTATTTCCGTATGTATGAAAAACTATCGGGCATGACTGGTACGGCAGATACTGAAGCATTTGAATTCCAATCTATCTATAGCCTAGAAACAGTTGTTTTACCGACTAATAAACCAATGGCGCGTAAAGACTTTGGTGATCTGGTTTACCTGACGGCAAATGAGAAACATATTGCTATCATCGAAGATATTAAAGATTGTGTTGAAAGACAACAGCCAGTGCTGGTTGGTACTGTATCAATTGAAAGTTCTGAGTTACTGTCTAAACTACTTAAAAAAGACAAAATCAAACATAACGTATTGAATGCTAAATTCCATGAACGTGAAGCTGAGATTGTTGCTGATGCGGGTCGTTCGGGTGCTGTTACGATTGCAACAAACATGGCTGGTCGTGGTACCGATATCGTGTTAGGTGGTAACTGGCAGACTGAAGTTGATAAGCTGAAGAATCCAACTGAAGCGCAAATCGCACATATTAAAGCGGAATGGCAAGTTCGTCATGATGCTGTACTTACTGCGGGTGGTTTACACATTATTGGTACTGAACGTCATGAGTCTCGTCGTATTGATAACCAATTACGTGGTCGTTCTGGTCGTCAAGGTGATGCGGGTTCAACACGTTTCTATCTATCAATGGCCGATCCTTTAATGCGTATTTTCACATCAGATCGTATTACAGGCATGATGAAGAAGCTGGGGATGGAAGAAGGTGAAGCGATTGAGCATAAGTGGGTAACACGCGCAATTGAAAATGCACAACGCAAAGTTGAAGGTCGTAACTTTGATATTCGTAAATCATTACTTGAATTCGATGATGTCGCTAATGACCAGCGTAAAGTGGTTTATGAGCAACGTAATGAGTTAATGGAAGCGGAAGATATCAGCGAAACCATGGTTGTGATCCGTGAGGACGTGATTAACGCTGTAATGGATGCTTATATTCCACCACAATCTTTACATGAAATGTGGGATATTTCAGGCTTAGAGCAGCGTTTGCGTGCTGATTTCATGCTTGAACTGCCAATTCAGCAATGGCTAGATGATGATACTAAGTTATACGAAGAGAAGATTCGTGAACGTATCATGACTGCAGCCAAAGAAGCTTACACTGCGAAAGAAGACGCGGTTGGTGCGCAAGTGATCCGTCAGTTTGAAAAAGCAGTGATGCTACAAACGTTGGATAGCTTATGGAAAGAACATCTAGCGGCGATGGACCATTTACGTCAAGGTATTCATTTACGTGGTTATGCACAGAAAAACCCGAAACAAGAATACAAGCGTGAGTCGTTCGAACTGTTTACGGAAATGTTAGAAAATCTAAAATCAGATGTGGTGGGCGTTATTTCTAAAGTGCAGGTACAAGCACCAGAAGACGTTGAGGCAGTTGAAGCACAGCGTCGTCGTAGTGAGTCATTACCACAAAATATGAGTCATGCAGCCGCTGAAAACCAGCTTGCTGATGCACCGGCAACGCCAGATGCTGAGACATTTGTGCGTCAAGGTCAAAAAGTAGGTCGTAATGATCCTTGTCCTTGTGGCTCAGGCGCTAAGTTTAAACAGTGTCATGGTAAATTAAGCTAGTAGCAAACACTATTTGTTAGTGACGGTTATTACTTAAAATTGAAAGCGCTAAAACAGCAATGTTTTAGCGCTTTTTGTTAACTATATTTTATTCCAATTATTAAATAAGAGAAATAATGATGAAAGTCGTTCATGTCGCTGCTGGTATTATTGTTCGTGATCAACAAGTATTTATCAGTAAACGTAGCTCAGCGCAGCACCAAGGTGATAAGTGGGAGTTTCCGGGTGGTAAGGTAGAGTCAGGAGAGTCTGTGCTTGAGGCGTTAACCAGAGAGCTAAAAGAAGAAGTGGATCTTGATGTCATGAATGCACAGGCATTTCACCAGTTAGAATTTGATTATGGCGATAAAATCGTGCAATTAGATTTCTATCTTGTCGATAAGTTTGAAGGGGTAGGTAAAGGACTCGAAGGGCAGCAAACGGCTTGGATAAATATAAGCGAGTTGGCGGATTATAATTTCCCCGCTGCGAATCAAGTGATTGTTGAAATGTTAATGACTCAGTTTGCCTGAGCCATTACGCTAAGGTCACGACTTAATCGAATTCGTAACCTTTAGGCTGCAATTCTTGTGGTGATACATCTTCACCTGGAATGGCGCGTTCTTCGTTTGCCCATTCGCCAAGATCAATCAGCTTGCAGCGTTCACAACAAAACGGGCGAAATTCGCTAATAGCAACCCATTCAACAGGTTTTTGACAGGTTGGGCAATTTACTTGCATAGTGATTTCCTAAATATACAGAGCTTAAGGCTTTAGTCTGCCATGGCTGCAGTCGCTAACTCAAGAAATTTTTGATGTAAGACGGCTACATCCTGCTCAAGCTGTTGGCGATCGTTATTCACCACCACCGAATCTGCTGCTGCAAGGCGCTGCTCACGACTAGCTTGTGATTTTAATATCGCATTCACTTGTTGTAGTGATACCTTATCCCTCGCCATCGTACGGTCGATTTGGACTTGTTCTTCCACATCAACAACCAGAACGTGATTGCATAACGTGGTGAGGTTGTTTTCAACTAATAATGGCACCACTAACAAAGTATAAGCGGACTTACTGGCGGCTAATTGCGCTAATAATTCAGCGCGGATCATGGGATGTAATAAGTTATTTAACCATTGCTTATTGGCGTTATCAGAAAATATTTTTTCACGTAACAAGGGGCGATTTAAACTGCCATCATCTAGTAATATCCGTTCACCAAAATGAGCGCTAATCTGTTTTAATCCATTACTGCCAATCGCCACCACTTCTCTGGCAACAATATCGGCATCGACTAAATTAATCCCTTCGCTCGCGATTAGATCGGCAACGGTTGTTTTACCTGATGCGATACCACCTGTTAATCCAACTACATACATAAATTTCTACCTTAATAAATAAAATTGGATAGATAGAAATCAACGAGTTGATCACCCCAAATAAGATACAGCCAACCTGCAATCGCCAGATAAGGACCAAATGGAATGGGGTTACCTTGGGTATGCTTTTTCAATAGGATTTGACTAATACCTATGATAGCGCCAGCAAATGACGAGAGTAATACAATCGCTAAAATCGACTGCCATCCGAACCATGCGCCAAACGCGGCTAATAGTTTGAAGTCACCATAGCCCATGCCTTCTTTACCGGTCAGTAATTTAAATCCCCAATAAACAGTCCAGAGAGATAGGTAACCAACCATAGCACCGATGATCGCATCAGAAGGGGTAACCCAAGCGTAGTTGACATTGAGTAGTAAGCCTAACCATAACAAGGGTAATGTCATTTGGTCGGGTAGTAACATTTTATCGATATCGATAAAGGTCAGCGCAACCAAACACCAAGTCAGTAATAATGCCCCCGCTAATTGGATACCGTAGGGAATGTACAAGGCCACGACGAGCGATAACAAACCGGTTAGTAGCTCAATACTAGGGTAACGTGCTGAAATGGGGTTCGCACAACTGCTGCACTTTCCGCGTAATACTAACCAGCTGATCACGGGAATGTTTTCTAATGCGGTTATTTGATGATCGCATTTAGGACAAGCGGAGCGGGGTAATAATAAATTGAATTTAGTTGCTTCTGGTTCTGATTTTGCGGTCTTGCATTCTTCATCAAAGTAAACGGTGCACTCTTGCTTCCATTCACGCTCCATCATGATAGGTAAACGGTAAATGACCACATTTAAGAAACTACCAACGAGTAGGCCAAGTAAGGTAGCGAATAACCATAATAGCCAAGGATAGAGTTGAAAGAGAAGCGCTAAGTCTTGCATGTAAATTACCTGTACCGAATCAAATTGATAGATAAATATTAATTGAAATAAGATGATAACAAACCCATCACAAAAAAGCTGTTAAAGCTTGCTATCAAAATAACACTGGTCGATATTCACTACATAATACTGCCCATTTCAAAGATAGGTAAGTACATGGCAATAACGAGGCCGCCGATGACCACACCTAATACCACCATGATCATGGGTTCGATTAAACTAGTTAAGCCATCGACCGCATCATCGACTTGTTGTTCATAAATATGGGCGACTTTCGCCAACATATCATCAAGCGAGCCTGACTCTTCACCAATCATAACCATTTGCGTGACCATATCAGGAAATAAATTGGTTGAGCGCATGGCGATATGCATTTGTAATCCGGCGATAACTTCGTTACGCATATTCATCACCGCATTTTTATACACGATGTTACCTGATGCGCCAGCTGCTGACGTTAATGAATCGACAAGCGGAATACCAGCGGCAAAGGTTGTTGATAGAGTTCTGGCAAAACGCGCCATCGCCCCTTTGTGCATGATCGGCCCAATCGCTGGTATCTTGAGAATCGTGCGCTCAGTGATGTGTTTAACTTTTATCGAACGCTTATTAGCTTTAAGGTAAGCAAAAGGTAATCCGAATAATATACCGATCACCAAATACCAAAATTGACTGACAAAGTCAGAAATAGATAATACAAACAGGGTGAAAGGGGGAAGTTCAGCCCCAAAACCTGCGAAAATTTCTTTGAATTGAGGTATAACATAGAGTAATAAAACCAAGGTTACGACAGTTGCAACGGCGACTACCATAATCGGGTAGAACAAGGCTTTTTTAATCTTAGATTTGAGTGCTTCTGCTTTTTCTTTATAAGTCGCGATACGATCATAAATACTGTCTAATGAACCGGATTGTTCACCTGCGCTAATTAAATCGCAATATAAGTCATCAAAATAAAGTGGATGTTTACGTAATGCATCTGAAAGCGGGGTGCCTGTCGCTACTTCTGCTGCGACTTCACCAATTAGTGCTCGCATGGCAGGGCTATCATTACTGCGGGCGATGATCTCTAAGCTCTGCACCAGCGGTACGCCAGCACTAAGCATGGTTGATATTTGTCGTGAAATAAGCGCAATATCCATTGGTTTTATTTTGGCCGTGGCTTTGGAAAATAAGCCTGTTGATTTACGATTGGCTTTTAATACATTAATACCTTGACGGCGTAGCTCAACTTTTAAGTTACTGATGCTTTCAGCTTGCATCTCACCACTGACTTTTTTTCCTTTGCGGTTAACGCCTTGCCAGTTATAGGGATAGCGTTTTTTGACTGTCGATGTGCTGCGATTGGCTTTTTTAGTTACTGCGACCATGATGCTATCCTTAGCTGATGGTGTGAGATAAGATCCTCCTTTATGAAAGAGGATTATTTTGATTACTGGTCGTGAATCATTGCGTACTAATGGTTAGTGATACGTTCAACCTCAAGTAAACTGGTCACGCCGTCGATCACTTTTTTCAGGGCTGATTGACGTAATGTATTCATGCCTTCTTGCTGCGCTCGTTCGCTGAGTTCAAGCGAGTTACTGCCGGTTAAGATCATGCGAGCGATCTTATCTGACATCGGCATTACTTCGTAGATCCCGACACGCCCTTTATAACCTTTGGTACATTGGTTACAACCTATGGCTTTAAATGAAGTGATCCCATCATTGATTTGCTGTTGGCTAAAACCGAGTTTGGCTAATTCGATAGCGGGTATGTCTTCGAGTTGCTTGCATTCATTGCAAAGGCGACGACTAAGCCGTTGGGCTATGATCAAGCTGACCGATGAACCTATATTATAAGCAGGGACACCCATATTGGATAAACGAGTAAGGGTTTCTGCCGCAGAGTTGGTATGCAGAGTCGATAATACTAAGTGACCGGTTTGCGCTGCTTTGATCGAAATCTCGGCTGTTTCTATATCTCGGATCTCACCAACCATGACCACATCTGGGTCTTGGCGTAAGAATGACCGCAGTGCACTGGGGAAAGTCAGTCCAGCCTTCAGGTTGATCTGGACTTGATTGATACCAGTGAGGTTGATCTCGATAGGATCTTCGGCTGTGGATATGTTGCGTTCCACGGTGTTAAGGATATTAAGGCCACTGTATAAAGACACCGTTTTACCACTTCCCGTTGGACCAGTGATCAAGATCATGCCCTGTGGTTTTTGTAACGCTTTAAGGTACAGTGCTTTTTGTTTATCGTCATAACCGAGAATATCAATGTTGAGACTGGCTTGGTTAGAATCTAAGAGCCGCATCACCACTTTTTCACCCCACATGGTGGGCAGGGTACTGACACGTAGATCAACGGATTTATTCTTGGATAATCTTAATTTGATACGGCCATCTTGTGGCACTCTACGCTCAGCAATATCTAATTGCGCCATGACTTTTAAGCGCGCAGAAAAACGCATGGCTAAGTTAACGGGCGGCGATACCATTTCATGTAAGATACCGTCGATACGAAAGCGCACCCGGTATTTGAATTCATACGGTTCGAAATGAATATCCGATGCGCCTTTTTTAATTGCATCCAGTAAGATCTTATTGACGAATTTAACAATCGGCGCATCGTCAGCACCGTTGTTATTTTCTTGCTCTAGGCGAGACTCATTTTTATCAACTTCCAAATCATCAATGCTGGCGTCATTCAGATCGCCAAGGGCATCAATATCATTTTCTAATACAGCTTCTAAGGCTTTTTGTAATTGCAGTTCATCAATCAAGAGTACTTCGGTATGCAAACCAAAACTAAAGGAAAACTCTTCTAGTGCGATTACATTAGTTGGATCTGACATCGCTAGGTATAGGGTTTGACCCTGGACATAAATTGGTAAAGCATGATGTTTATCAATGAGCTTTTCGTTGATTAGATTATCGGGGATTTCTTCGAGATTAAAAGTATCTAAATCAAGCAGTGGGACGCCATATTCACGCTCTAATAATTGTGCCAACATTTGACTATTGATGATGTTATTGTCGACGAGATAGGTTGTGAAGGATTTACCTTCCTGTTTGGCGCTTTGTAGAAGTTGTGGAATTTCTTCTGCCGCGAGATATGAATGTGCGACCAGGCTATGCGCCAAGCCGCTCGCGTTATGTTGGTTAGGCACGACTACGTTATTCTACATGTGTTACTTCAGTGCCACCAAAGCAAAGGTCTTTTGATGTACTTGCACATGCAGTTTTAGCTCCCCAAGTTAGCTTTCCGCCCTGAAGAGTAGGTGTTAACGCATATGTCACACCAACATCATTTGTTAACACGTTGATAACACCTGTTGAAGCATCAACAGATAATGTTTTAATCTCAGTACTGACTGAATTACTTGCTGTTATCGCTGCAGGCATTAAATCGTAAGAGTCACAGCCTGATATCTTACTTGTTTCACTATAACAAATTGCTAAAGGAATCTTGTAGGTATCGGCAACCGTAATATACTGAGCTTGTCTTGCTTTTATTACATACTTCTGATATTCGGGTAGTGCAATACCAGCTAAGATCGCAATAATAGCGACTACAATCATTAATTCAACTAACGTAAAACCTTGTTGTTGTGCTTTCTGTTGTACTCTCATTTTTTATATCCTTATAAAATTAGCTAATAGTCCTTTATTCATCAAATGGTATGAGATACCTGATGAGTTGATTTATTTAAACCCCAATTTAACATTTTGTATACAAGTGTTTAACGATCAAGTTCAAGTTATAAGACAATGCGTCGAAATAAGCAGTTGATTTGTTGATATATAATTATCTTGTACTAAGGGTTTTGAAGTTGGAATTAAGTAATTTAAAAGCTATTTATAGATGAATAACTAAAATGAGGGTTATTATGCAGTGGTTAATTTTATTCTACTTGGCTCTACTAGAAAATGAAAAAGCACTACCCTAATGAGATAGTGCTTAGAGGCTTAATTAGGACTTTGTCATTAATTCTATTATTAGTGATTATTATTCAATAATGGCTATTTAATAAAACGCATCGACAGATCGGTTGCTTGCACGTGTTTTGTTAGTGCGCCTACCGAAATAAAATCAACGCCAGTTGCAGCAAAACTCGCAAGGGTCTTGATTGTCACATTACCTGATACTTCTAATTTCGCTTTACCTTGGTTTAATTCAACCGCTGCACGCATCATTGGAATGTCGAAGTTATCGATCATAACGATGTCTGCACCGGCATCCAATGCTTGTTGCAGTTCAGCAAGACTTTCGGTTTCAACTTCAACTGGTTTACCTGGTTGTAACTCTTTTGCTTTGGCAATCGCATTTTCAATACCGCCACAGGCCATGATGTGGTTTTCTTTAATCAGGTAAGCATCGAACAGGCCGATACGGTGGTTTTTACCGCCACCACAAGTCACTGCGTATTTTTGGGCGAAGCGTAGACCTGGGATTGTTTTACGCGTGTCTAATAACTGACATTTAGTACCTGCAAGTTGATCAACGTATTCTTTGGTTAATGTGGCAACGCCAGATAATGTTTGTACAAAGTTGAGTGCATTACGCTCACCCGTTAATAATGTACGGGCAGGGCCTTCTAGCGTAAATAGTGTTTGATCTGCAGCGACTAGGTCACCATCAGCAACAAACCAAGTCACTGTTACAGTGCCACCTAGCTGGTGGAAAACTTCATCAACCCAGGCTTTACCACAAAATACCGCTTGTTCACGGCTGATCACTTTGGCTTTAGCTTGTGTTTCTGCTGCGATTAAGTTTGCCGTGATATCACCTTCTGCCACACTTTGACCACCAAGGTCTTCTGCTAATGCAGTGCTTACTGCGCGGCGTATTTCTTGTTGTAACATAATAATTCCTAGGTCGATTAAAAACTAATACTCACTTAAGGTGAGGGTTTTGCCTTGCTGGACTAATTTAACTTGTTTTAATGCATTCATACCAAGCAGAATAGTATCACCTTGCATGTAGGGATTGATATTCGCACTAAGGTCGTAGAGCGTCAATTCACCTACTGATAAGCTGTCTAGATGCGTCGAAAATACTTCAATCACGCCATTGGCTGTATTCACCGATTGACTGTAACCCGCGGTAAGCCCGATCTGTTTCGCTATGTTAGCTGGTATCGAAACCTGCGTGGCTCCCGTATCAAGTAAAAATTTTACCTGATAACTATTTATATAACCATTAGTAACATAGTGGCCAGCACGATTTTGTTGCAGCATGACGACTGCATTGCCATTTTGTTGGTAGCTTTCTGGTCGGGTGTTGGGATTTTCTTGCTTGGCCAAATAATTATTAAAGAATAGAGTCATAATAATTAACCCACTGATCCAGGCGATATAAGTCATGGTTTTGGCGATTTTTTGATTTCCATCCATTGTCTTTCTCCGTTATGAGTGTGTTAATTTATTCGTTTTGTATTTTACGGACTCTGCTATGTTATTGCTAACGATATCATTGTAAAGTGGAGCAATTGTGAAGAGTAGTCTTGAATAGCAGTAACTCGATTATAGTTAGAAGGTATAAACAGCGTGACAAACAGACAATCAAGCTCAGGGTTATTGGCAAGTGCACATTTTTTGTCATCGCCACATTTTGATGATCGTCCGCCGAAGACTGATATTGATTTATTGGTTATTCATTGTATCAGTTTACCACCGGAACAATATGGTGCGGAGTACGTTGAAGATTTTTTTCTTGGTAAACTCGATTGTAGCTTACACCCTTATTTCCATCAATTAGAATCAGTGCGGGTATCGGCACATTTATATATTAAGCGAGATGGCCAATTGATCCAATTTGTACCTTTGGATAAACGCGCTTGGCATGCAGGACTTTCTGAATTTGCTGGTCAATCTCGTTGTAATGACTTTTCTATTGGTATTGAACTGGAAGGAGATGTTAATCATCCTTATACACCTGTGCAGTATCAGTGTTTAGCGACTGTCACTGCGGACATCCAGCAACGTTACCCCTTAATTACTCTAGACCGCATTATTGGTCATAGCGATATTGCCCCTGTGCGTAAAGATGATCCTGGTCCGCATTTTGATTGGCAGCATTATTTTGCATGTTTAAATTTGAAGGACAATTAATATGGCCTTAATATCATTATTGCTCGCATTATTCATTGAACGTGTGGTGCATTTGAGTGCTAAGTTACAATTGGATAATGTCTTGCAGCGTTATCTTTATCCTTTATTACCCTCATTTATTAACCAAGGTCTGTTTGGCACCTTGGCTATTATTGCGTTGCCGACAGCGGTTATGTATAGCTTATTAGACGCTATTTCAGGTTTATATTATGGTGCTTTTACGGTACTCGCTTGGCTGATGCTGCTATTAATGAGCTTTGGTGGCAGTGACTATCGCCGTGATTATCGCCAGTACTTAAAAGCATTAAGTCGTAATGATTTAGAAGCGAAAGGTACGTATGCCGGATGTTTGGATGTCAACTGTGAGCGTTTTTGTGCAACATTACTGACAGAGGCGGTTGCCCAACAATTGGTCTGGATTAATTATCGTTTTTATTTTGCTGTGATCTTTTATTTTGTGGTGTTAGGTCCGGTAGGTTTAACTATGTATGTAGTGGCTCGTAGTTATCATAAATATATTATTCAGCATCATAATAATCAATTAAACCGCAGTGGTATTCACCGCGTTATGCGCGTCGTTGATTGGTTACCAGCACGCTTAACTATGTTTGGTTATGCTGTTGTCGCAGAAGAGCAGGCTGCTTTACCTCAGAGTTTACGTAGCTGGCGTGATTTATCAACACCGGAGTTTGACTTGCTAGGGAAAGTTGTTTGCTTGGCGAGCAAAGCGAACGTGACAACTGATAAGTGTTATGACTATACCTGTTATTTGGTGCAACTGGCTAAACGTAACATCATTTTCTTTGTAACAATAATATCTCTCCTTACCATTAACGGTACAATTAATTAACTGAGGCATGGTACTTAAGCAAGGTTGTTAACGAGTCTTAGCTTTGACTGATACGTTAGTGACCTTGATAATAACTATGTTTTCTTCCTTCTTTCCTCCAAATTGTTTTTCATGTCATATACATCAGCAGGCGTATCAGTATTTAGCTGTTTACCAAGCGGGTCTTATCTCGCTTAATCCTTGTTATATCTTTATTTTTTATTTTGCCCTTGGGCTTTTTGTCGACCTGCTATCTTAGATCTAAATAATTGTATTAAGTGGTAAGACCAATACGCGGTGGTTATTACCTTTGAGGTAGTTGATCGACTGTGTATCTTTAACTTGTAGTTATTTAAACTGCCTTTAATGTACATTTCAATATCTTTATGCTTAGTTTATCCGGTTACTTAGATGGATTTATACTGACTATTTTGATTTAAACACTATAAATACGAACAAATATATCTATTTTTAATGACAATCGAGCGTGGTTTTGGTAAATTGTCATGACTTAATATTAAATTGGTCTGACCAATTTACCACTGGTCATTTTGAGGTTCACATGGTCTATCAAAAAATTCAGCCGCCGAAGTTGTCCGATGCGATTGCAGAGCAACTAGAGCAAATGATTTTGGAAGGTAGTTTAGAATCTGGCCAGCGCTTACCTTCAGAACGTGATTTAGCCCTACAGCTAGAGGTATCTCGCCCGACTGTACGCGATGCAATCTTACGGTTAGAAAGTAAAGGTTTATTGGAACGTCGTCAAGGACGTGGAACATGGGTGAAAAAGGTCATGGACCAAACACTGATGGAACCACTGTTTCAATTATTGACGACACACCCAGAAGCGCAATTAGACCTATTAGAATTTCGTCATGCACTGGAAGGTATTTCAGCGTATTACGCTGCGTTACGTGGTACTGAAACCGATTTTCAGCAATTACGCGTTGCGCTCGATGCCATTAGTGCATCGGAATTAGCACATGATCCGCAGCTACAAGCGCAAGCAGTCAGTGCGTTTAATATTGCGGTCACCGCCGCATCACATAATATTGTGTTGTTGCATCTTCTACGTGGTTTGAATCCATTATTAGAAGACAATATCTGCCAAAATTTTAGGTTGTTGGAAAAGCGTCAAGGTGTGGTTGAACAAATTAGCCAACATCGCGGTGATATGCTTACTGCAATTCTTAACCGACAGCCAGAAGCAGCCAGAGAAGCATGTCATGCCCATCTGGCTTATATCGAGCAAGCATTGCTGGATATGGGGCGTGAAGATAGCCGCATTAATCGTGCGTCACGCCGTATACAACAAGCTAAATAGTGTTACTAATGAATATTCTTAAACGTGAAGATGCTTAAGAATATTTCTTTAATATTGTAGAGATCTAATTAGTAAGGAATCTCATATGTCCGACATCTTAAAGCATGATGTAGACCCAATCGAAACTACCGAATGGCTAGAATCAATCGAATCTGTAATTCGTGAAGAAGGTCTTGAACGCGCACAGTATTTACTAGAAAAAGTAATTGCAAAAGCACATCAAGACGGCGTTGCACTAGGTAAAGGCGGCATCACTACGGATTACATTAATACTATCCGTACTGAAGACCAACCTGTATACCCAGGTGACGAGAAATTAGAGCGTCGTATTCGTTCGATTATCCGCTGGAATGCTTTAATGATCGTACTACGTGCATCGAAGAAAGACTTAGAGTTAGGTGGCCACATGGCTTCTTTCCAGTCTTCTGCTGCACTTTACGATGTATGTTTCAACCACTTCTTCCGTGCTCCAACGGAAAAAGACGGTGGCGATTTAGTTTATTACCAAGGTCATATTTCTCCTGGTATTTACGCTCGTTCATTTGTTGAAGGTCGTTTAACTGAAGAACAACTAAACAACTTCCGTCAAGAAGTTGATGGTAAAGGTATCCCGTCATACCCACATCCTAAGTTGATGCCTGAATACTGGCAGTTCCCTACAGTATCTATGGGTCTTGGTCCATTCTCTGCAATCTATCAAGCACGTTTCTTGAAATACCTAGATGGCCGTGGTCTAAAACAAACTGAAGATCAAACTGTATACGCTTTCCTAGGTGATGGCGAAATGGATGAACCAGAATCACGTGGCGCATTATCATTTGCTGCACGTGAAGGTTTAGACAACTTAGTATTCGTTGTTAACTGTAACTTACAACGTCTTGACGGTCCTGTAATGGGTAACGGCAAGATCATTCAAGAACTAGAAAGCTTATTTAAAGGCGCTGGTTGGAATGTTATTAAAGTTGTTTGGGGCGAAGAATGGGATGAACTTCTTGCTAAAGACACGTCAGGTAAACTACTACAGTTAATGAATGAAACTGTTGATGGTGATTACCAAACGTTGAAAGCTAAAGGCGGCGCTTACGTACGCGAGCACTTCTTTAACCGTTACCCTGAAACAGCTGAATTAGTTAAAGACATGACTGATGATGAAATCTACGCACTTAAGCGTGGCGGTCACTCATCAAGCAAGCTTTACGCTGCATATGCATATGCAAAAGCAAAAGCAACGGTTGGTAAGCCTACTGTAATCCTAGCTAAAACTGTTAAAGGTTACGGCATGGGTGAAGCAGCTGAAGGTAAAAATATCGCGCACGGCGTGAAAAAAATGAAATCGGATACGCTTAAGCAATTCCGTGATCGTTTCGATGTACCAGTATCTGATGATCAATTGTTAGAACTACCGTATGTTAAAATCGAAGAAGGTACGCCTGAACACGAATACATGCATGCGCGTCGTAAAGAATTAAACGGTTATTTACCACAACGTAAACCTGAATTCTCTGGGAAGCTAGACATCCCAACAGTTGAAGACTTCAGTGTGCTACTTGGTGAGCAAAAGCGTGAAATTTCTACAACTATGGCTTATGTTCGTGCCTTAAATGTGCTGCTTAAGCATAAAGGTATTGGCAAAAACATCGTACCAATTATCGCCGATGAAGCGCGTACATTTGGTATGGAAGGTTTATTCCGTCAAGTTGGTATTTACAACCCTAAAGGTCAAGCATACACACCTCAAGATCGCGAAATCGTTTCTTACTACAAAGAAGAAACTAGCGGCCAAGTACTTCAAGAAGGTATTAATGAGTTAGGTGCTATGTCTTCATGGGTTGCAGCGGCTACATCATACAGTACGAATGATGTACCTATGATCCCACTGTATATCTACTATTCAATGTTTGGTTTCCAACGTATTGGTGACTCTGCATGGATGGCTGGCGATCAAATGGCTCGTGGCTTCCTATTAGGTGCTACAGCTGGTCGTACAACACTAAATGGTGAAGGTCTTCAACATGAAGATGGTCACAGCTTAGTACAAGCAGGCCTTATCCCGAACTGTGTGTCTTATGACCCAACATTCGCGTATGAAGTTGCTGTTGTATTACAAGACGGTTTACGTCGTATGTATGGCGAACAGGAAAATGTTTTCTACTACATCACATTGATGAATGAGAACTATGCTCACCATGCAATGCCTGAAGGTGCTGAAGCTGGCATCCGTAAAGGTATGTACAAGCTAGAAACTTATACTGGCGAAAAAGCAAAAGTACAGTTATTAAGTTCAGGTACTATCATGATGCAAGTTCGCGAAGCGGCTCGTATCTTAAGTGAAGACTATGGTATTGGTTCTGACGTATTCTCTGTAACTTCATTCAATGAAATTGCACGTGATGGTCAAGACGTTGAACGTTACAATATGCTACACCCTGAAGCAGAGCAAAAAGTACCGTACATCACTACACTAATGAGTGATGCACCAGCTATTGCCGCGACAGATTATATCAAAAACTATGCAGAACAAGCGCGTGCATACGTGCCAACTTCATACAAAGTTCTTGGTACAGACGGTTTTGGTCGTTCAGACAGCCGTGCAAACTTACGTCGTCACTTCGAAGTTAACGCGCAATACGTAGTTGTTGCTGCATTATCTGAATTAGTTAAGAAAGGCGATCTAGAAAATCAAGTTGTTGTTGATGCAATTGCAAAATATAACATCGACGCTGATAAATTAAACCCTCTATACGCATAAGGTATAAAAAATGAGTATTGAAATTTTCGTTCCAGACATTGGTGATGATGAAGTAGAAGTAACTGAGATTTCCGTTCAAATCGGCGATACAGTTGCAGAAGAAGATACTTTGCTTGCTGTTGAGGGTGACAAAGCGTCTATGGAAGTTCCTGCACCACAAGCTGGTGTAGTACAAGAAATTCGTGTAAATGTTGGTGACACAGTAAAAACTGGTTCATTAGTATTTATCTTTGCTGATGCTGCAAGCGTAGCTGCGCCGGTTGCAGAGGTTGCTGTTGAAGCAGCTCCTGCACCAGTTGCAGCGGCAGCAGTGCAAGTATTAGAAGTTAACATTCCTGACATCGGCGACGATGAAGTGGAAGTAACTGAGATTTCAGTTAAAGTTGGCGATACTGTTGCTGAAGAAGACACGTTAATGGCTGTTGAAGGCGATAAAGCTTCAATGGAAGTTCCTGCACCATTCGCTGGTGTTGTGAAAGAAATTAAAGCAGCTGTTGGCGATAAAGTAACAACTGGTTCTTTCATCATGACGTTTGAAGTTGCTGGTGCGGCACCTGTTGCAGCTCCTGTTGTAGCTGAAGCGGCTGCACCTGCTGCAAAAGTTGAAGCTCCGAAAGCTGCTGCTCCTGTTGCTGCAAAAGCAGCTGAAGCTACTGGTTTCGTTGAAAACGACGCTTACCATCATGCATCACCAGTAGTTCGTCGTCTAGCACGCGAATTCGGTGTTAACTTAGATAAAGTTGGCGCAACGGGTCGTAAAGGTCGCATCGCGAAAGAAGACGTACAAACTTACGTTAAAAACGCTGTTAAACGTTTAGAATCTGGCGCTACTGGCGGCAACGGTTCTGGTATGGACGTACTAGCATGGCCGAAAGTTGATTTCGCTAAATTTGGTGAAATCGAAGTAGTTAAGATGACTCGTATCCAGAAGATTTCTGGTCCGAACCTGCACCGTAACTGGGTTAAAATCCCACACGTTACACAGTTCGACGAAGCAGATATCACTGAACTAGAAGCGTTCCGTAAAGTTGAGAACAACAAACTTGTTAAGCAAGATAAAGGCTTCAAGATTTCTCCACTCATCTTCATCGTTAAAGCTGTTGCTAAAGCGTTAGCTGATTATCCGAAGTTCAACACTTCAATCGGCGAAGATGGCGAAAGCATCATTCAGAAGAAATACATCAACGTTGGTGTTGCTGTTGATACACCAAACGGTCTAGTTGTTCCGGTTATCCGTAACGTTGACCAGAAAGGTATTTACGAGCTTTGCCAAGATCTTGCTGTTATCTCTAAGAAAGCACGTTCTGGTAAACTGACTTCTTCTGATATGCAGGGCGGTTGTTTCACAATTTCTAGCCTTGGCGGTATCGGTGGTACTCAGTTCACACCAATCGTTAATGCTCCAGAAGTTGCAATTTTAGGCGTATCACGTTCTGAAATTAAACCTAAGTGGGATGGCAAAGACTTTGCTCCTCGTCTTATGTTACCAATGGCACTTTCATATGATCACCGTGTGATCGATGGTGCTGACGGTGCTCGTTTTGTTACAGCATTAAACGGATATCTTTCAGATCTTCGTCAACTAGTACTGTAATTTTAATTAACGAATAGTTAATTTTAATTGCGTAATAGTTTTAGTATTTAATTAAAGAGAAGTTTTACTAGTTAATAGAGAAGAGTTATCGCATTTTTGCAATGTTTTAACTCTTTTTACTTCTCATTTATTTAACATATATGTAAAATTATCTGGATTCGAACATCATTACTCAGAAGCTTTAAATTGTGCCTCTGAGTGAGGTAACCGCCATTCCAGATAATTAAATGACAACGAGGTCATAATGAGTAATGAAGTTAAAGCTCAAGTAGTAGTACTTGGCGCTGGTCCTGCGGGCTACTCTGCTGCATTCCGTGCTGCAGATTTAGGTTTAGAAACTGTAATCATCGAACGTTACAATACCCTAGGTGGTGTTTGTCTTAACGTTGGTTGTATCCCTTCAAAAGCTTTACTACACGTAGCTAAAGTAATTGAAGAAGCAAAATCATTAGCTGATCACGGTATCGTGTTTGGCGAACCACAAACTGACATCACTAAAATCCGTTCATGGAAAGAAAAAGTTGTTGGTCAATTAACTGGTGGTCTTGGCGGTATGGCTAAGATGCGTAAAGTTAAAGTGGTTGAAGGTTTAGCACAATTTACTGGCGCTAACACTATTGAAGCAACAGACCGTGACGGTAACGTTACAACTGTTACATTTGATAATGCAATCATTGCAGCGGGTTCACGTCCAGTTAAACTACCATTTATTCCGCATGAAGACCCACGCGTTTGGGATTCAACAGATGCACTAGAACTGAAAGAAGTTCCTGGTAAATTACTTGTACTTGGTGGTGGTATCATCGGTCTAGAAATGGGTACTGTGTACTCTGCTCTAGGTTCTGATATTGACGTTGTTGAGTTTGCAGATCAATTAGTACCTGCGGCGGATAAAGACATCGTTAAAATTTATGCTAAAGCAGTTAAAAACAAATTTAACGTAATGCTAAGCACAAAAGTAACGGCTGTTGATGCAAAAGAAGACGGCCTATATGTTACGTTTGAAGGCAAAAAAGCGCCTGCTGAACCAGTACGTTATGACGCTGTTCTTGTTGCTGTTGGTCGTGTACCAAACGGTCTAGGCTTAAATGCTGAAAAAGCAGGTATTACAGTAACTGAACGTGGTTTTATTGAAACAAATAAAACCATGAGCACGAACGTTCCACACATCTATGCAATCGGCGATATCGTTGGTCAACCTATGTTGGCGCATAAAGGTGTGCATGAAGGTCACGTTGCTGCAGAAAACATTGCTGGCAAGAAACACTTCTTCGATCCTAAAGTTATTCCTTCAATTGCTTACACTGAGCCAGAAATGGCGTGGGCTGGTCTAACTGAAAAAGAAGCGAAAGAGCAAGGCGTAAACTACGAAGCTGCTGTATTCCCTTGGGCTGCATCAGGTCGTGCAATCGCTTCTGACGCATCTAACGGTATGACTAAATTATTATTCAACAAAGACACTAACCGTATTATCGGTGGTGCTATGGTTGGTACTAACGCTGGTGAATTACTAGGTGAAGTTTGTCTAGCAATTGAAATGGGTTGTGATGCAGAAGATATCGCATTAACAATTCATGCGCACCCAACGTTACACGAATCAGTTGGTATGGCTGCAGAAATTTATGAAGGTTCTATTACTGACCTTCCTAATGCTAAAGCGATAAAGAAAAAATAATTTAACGTGTTAATCGTTAATGTTAGAAAGCGACCTTAGGGTCGCTTTTTTTATATCTGAAATTAGGAGTTTTAAAACAGGCGCTGCTAATATAGTTAGGTTACATGCAATATAACCTACTGTTCCCATGAATGGGATGGATTAATTTTTAGGGTAGATGTCAAAATATGGTACAGATTAAGCGTATTTTTGGTTCTTTATTTAAGATAATGATTGGGTTATTACTTGCTTTTATCTTCTTGCATTTAAATACGGCTATAGCCGCAGAAACCGCTTCAGATAGCGGTAATAACAATGAACAGCAACGGCCTAAAATTGGTCTCGCATTAAGTGGTGGGGGGGCTAAAGGTGCTGCGCATTTAGGGGTGATCAAATATTTAGAAAAAAATAATATCCCTGTCGATTATATAGCGGGTACCAGTATGGGCTCATTTATTGGTGGTATGTATGCGATGGGGCGTTCAACGGAACAAATCGAAAGCATATTATCTGAGTATGATTGGAGCCAAGGTTACAATGATGACGTACCACGTGATGCACTCTCGGTAAGAGAGAAGCAGCGTCAGGATTCCTTTCAATTGCAAACCAATATTGGTTTTGATGGCACCAGTGTGGAATATCCATCTGGTTTTGTCCAAGGCCAAGGCATGGCAAAGTTATTACGTTTATCAACGAACAGCTTGCCTTATGTACGCCATTTTGACTTATTGCCGATCCCTTATCGTGCGGTCGCTACCAATATTGAGACCATGAGTGAAGTGGTATTAGAACGTGGTGATTTATCTAAAGTGATGCAGGCGAGTATGTCTATACCGGGGGCGTTAACCCCTGTTTTTATTGACGGTCAGTATCTTGTCGATGGCGGAATGGTAAACAATTTACCTATATCGGTATTACAAAATATGGGGGCGGACATTATTATTGCGGTTGATATTGGATCACAGCTTTATCGCCAGGAGGAGATAACCAGTGCTTTCCTTATCTTTGATCAGTTATCGAGTTCGATGACGCGTACCAGTGCCAATGAACAGATATTAAAACTATCCGAGCAAGATATTTTACTCAGTCCTGAAATTGACGGTATTGGTACTGCAGATTTTGGTTTGATGCTAGATGCGGTGGCTCGTGGTGAAAAATCTGCGCAGAGTGCGAATTCTAAATTAACGGGTTTGTCGTTATCTGATGACGACTACGCATTATATCAACAACAAAAGATATATAAAAAACAACAGTTGGCACAAATTGATATTATTCAAATCAATGATATCGATATCACCACTGATACCCGTTTAAGTTCCAAGGTGCTTGAAAATAAATTAAACTTAAAACGTGGGGATAAGATTACTGTTGCTGAATTAGAGAAGAAAATTGATGTGCTTTATGCATTAAATTTATTCCAAAAAGTCGATTATAGCATTACTGAAAAAGAGGGTATCTATGACTTACATATCAACGTAGTAGAGAAAAGTTGGGGGCCTGGCTATGTTGATTTTAAATTTAATATTCAAGAGTCTACTTCCAGTGATGATCGTCAGCAAATCGGCTTGCAATACATACTAACGGATTTAAACCGGTTGGGTGCGGAATGGCGCTCTGAGTTAGTGTATGGCTCGGATTCTAATATTAGTACTGAATTTTATTCACCGATTGATTATAACCAAAACTTCTTTTTTAAAGCGGGGATAAGATTAGAAGACTATGAAAGTAAGGTATACCTAAGCTCAATAAATGCTCCTGAACTCAAGCCTGTTAAATCTAGTTTTGAATATTTTGTTGTTACCACAGAACAAATCAATGTTTATGCAGAGCTCGGTATCATTCCTTTTGATTGGGCACAAATTGCGGTTGGTAGTTATTATCAAACTGGTACTGCAGACATCGAGGGTTCGAATATCAATACAAAATTTGATAGTCAGGGGTGGTATTTACAGACGCGCTTAGATTCATTCGATAATATATCCTTTCCAACTAAAGGCTTTAAACTCGACTCTGATATATACATAGATACAAGTGACTACTTTGATAGTAGTGAAAATAATGTGTTCTTTAGCTTAGATTGGCGTAATGCGATGTCATTTAATCGTTCGACCTTTGAGTTTAAAGTGTCGATGGCAAGTTATGATGGCCCTCCTATTTCACCAACATTTGAAGTGGGGCTCGGTGGTTTCCACAACCTCTCGGGTTATGGTATTAACGAAATCACCGGTAATTATAAAGGTTTGGTTGCTCTAATTTATCGACATCGTTTATTGGATAATAATTTTGGTGCATTCTCATTTCCACTTTATCTGGGCGCGTCCATCGAACAAGGGAATGTTTGGAATGATAAAGATGACATCAGCTTTGACTCAACCATTTCTGCGGGCAGTGTATTTATAGCCTTAGATACGGGCATAGGTCCTGTGATGTTGTCTTACGGTTATGCTGAAGGTGGACACGCTTCTGGTTATCTCTTTATTGGTAATAATTTCTAATTACGCGTTAGGACTATTCATATGAATTAACTCTTCTTTTTACACCATAAATCTGATGAATGTTGAGTATTGATGTAAAAAGCCCTCTGCACTTGCTGCTTTAATTTTAATTTTAGGTTAAAAATGTTATATTTGTGAACACTCTGCAAGAGGCCTTAACTTTATTATTGCTGAATTCACCTCAATAACCGTTGAATTCAAATAACAAATGAGTAGGTTAGGGTTACATATAACAAGGATGTCCACCATGGGTGGCATAAACTAAGAGGAATGAGTCGTGTTAGAAGCTTATCGTAAACATGTCGAAGAACGTGCCGCTGATGGGGTTGTACCTAAACCTCTTGATGCTGAACAAGTTGCTGGTCTAGTTGAATTGGTAAAAGCACCAATCGCTGGCGAAGAAGAAGTTATTTTAGATCTTTTAACCAATCGCGTACCACCAGGTGTGGATGAAGCTGCTTATGTTAAAGCCGGCTTTTTAACTGCGATTGTTAAAGGCGAAGCGACATCACCGATCTTATCTGCAGAACGAGCTACTGAACTACTTGGTACGATGCAAGGTGGTTACAACATCGAAACATTGGTTGAATTACTTGATGTTGATGCGCTGGCTCCTATTGCAGCAGAAGCCTTATCACATACGCTATTAATGTTCGATGCTTTCTATACTGTTGAAGAAAAAGCAAAAGCGGGTAATAAATTCGCACAACAAGTATTACAGTCTTGGGCAGATGCAGAATGGTTCTTAAGCAAACCTGAAGTAGCTAAAAAAATAACTGTTACTGTATTTAAAGTACCTGGCGAAACTAATACCGATGACTTATCACCAGCACCAGATGCATGGTCTCGCCCAGATATACCACTACATGCCCTTGCTATGCTTAAAAATGAGCGCGAAGGTGTTGCTAAAAATCCACTGCAAGCAATTGAAGAACTAAAAGAAAAAGGACATCAAGTTGCTTACGTTGGTGATGTTGTTGGTACGGGATCTTCTCGTAAATCGGCAACTAACTCTGTGTTATGGTGTATGGGTGATGATATCCCTTATGTACCGAACAAACGTGGTGGTGGTATTTGTATCGGTTCTAAAATCGCGCCTATTTTCTTCAACACAATGGAGGATTCTGGTGCGTTGCCATTAGAGTTTGATGTTACTAGTTTAAATACTGGTGACGTTATCGATATCTTCCCATATGAAGGTCTTGTTAAAGCGAACGAAACTGGCGCGGTGATCACTGAATTCAAGATCAAAACAGATGTAATTCTTGATGAAGTTCGTGCTGGTGGCCGTATCCCACTTATCATTGGTCGCGGTCTAACTACACGTGCACGTACAGCTCTCGACCTAGATGATTCAACAGTATTCCGTCTACCTGAAGATGTTGCTGCTTCAAGCAAGGGCTATACTTTAGCACAGAAAATGGTTGGTAAAGCATGTGGTGTTGCAGGTGTACGCCCTAACCAATATTGCGAACCAAAAATGACCACTGTTGGTTCTCAAGATACCACGGGTCCAATGACACGCGATGAGCTAAAAGATTTAGCCTGTCTTGGTTTCTCTGCGGACTTAGTGATGCAGTCTTTCTGTCATACTGCCGCTTATCCAAAACCAGTAGATGTTAACACTCATCATACACTGCCTGACTTTATCCGTAACCGTGCGGGTGTTTCTTTACGTCCAGGTGATGGTGTAATTCACTCTTGGTTAAACCGTATGTTATTACCTGATACAGTTGGTACTGGTGGTGATTCTCATACACGTTTCCCATTAGGTATTTCTTTCCCTGCGGGTTCTGGTCTTGTTGCATTCGCAGCCGCGACTGGTGTTATGCCACTGGATATGCCTGAATCTATCTTGGTACGCTTTAAAGGTGAACTACAACCGGGTATCACACTACGTGATCTCGTAAATGCAATCCCTTACTATGCGATTCTAAAAGGTCTACTGACTGTTGAGAAAGCAGGTAAAATCAATGCATTCTCTGGTCGTGTGCTGGAAATTGAAGGTCTACCCGATCTGAAAGTTGAGCAAGCATTCGAATTATCGGATGCATCAGCAGAACGTTCTGCTGCAGGTTGTTCAATCAAGCTTAACGAAGCGCCAATCATTGAATACCTAGAGTCTAACATCGTGATGTTAAACTGGATGATTGCTGAAGGTTATGGCGATCCGAAGACGATTGCTCGTCGTGTAGCTGAAATGAAAGCATGGATTGCAGATCCACAATTGCTTGAAGCTGACGCAGATGCTGAATATGCTGAGATCATTGAAATCGATCTAGCAGACGTTAAAGAGCCTATCCTAGCCTGTCCGAATGACCCTGATGACGTTAAATTATTAACAGACGTTGCAGGTGTTGAAATTGACGAAGTATTTGTTGGCTCATGTATGACTAACATCGGTCATTTCCGTGCAGCAGGTAAACTACTTGAGAAATTCAACGGTACGCTACCAACACGTATGTGGGTTACTCCACCAACGCGTATGGATGCCGCACAATTAAGTGACGAAGGCTATTACTCAATCTTTGGTAAAGCGGGTGCTCGTACAGAAATGCCTGGTTGTTCACTGTGTATGGGTAACCAAGCGCGTGTAGGTGATAATACTACGGTTGTTTCTACGTCAACGCGTAACTTCCCGAACCGTTTAGGTAATGGTGCTAACGTTTACCTTAGTTCTGCTGAAGTTGCTGCAGTAGCGGCAATTAAAGGTAAGATCCCTACGGTTGCTGAGTATATGGAACTTGCGTCAGAGATTGATGCAACAGCGGCTGATACTTACCGTTATTTAAACTTCGATCAAATCGCTACTTACATTGAAAAAGCGAATGAAGTGATTGTTCAAGAAGCAGTGTAATTAACGAATAATATCGTTGGTTAAATAAAGATATAAGAATAATGAAACGGCTCCCTCGATAGGGAGCCGTTTTTGTTTCTGCCATTTTTTGTTACACTTCGGCTTTGAACACCGATTAAACTATATCTATTAACTAATAAGAAGCAGGCATAACCGTGGATTTTGAATTTCGAAAAGATACCCTTACTGATACCTACCGCGTAATAATATCAATGGAACAGACGGCGCTAGGAAATTGGATCCAAGGCACTTTAGGCACGGATAAAGCCACTATTGCATTAATTCAAGCTGAGATCGATTTATTAAAAGCGCGCCAAAAACAAGAATACCGTTTAATTGGTGATGAAATGACATTAACTCTGACACAAGAAGATGTCTGTGCCTGTGCGAATTCAGAGCTGATTGATTTTGGTGAAGAATTAGATGACGATATGAATTTTTATGATGCGGAAACGGTAGCTGTTTGTGGCTTGGAGGATTTTGAAATTTTACTCCAAGCCTGGTTACGCTTTTTTAGTCAGCGTTAATCCCACTCTTCTGAAGTGTAGTTAAATGTTGGTAATGACCACTTCCAATAAATCGCACACAAGCGCAGTGAGACACCAATACAGAAGGCCACAATAAGATTAATGTTGTGGTCAATGCCAAGCGTTTCTAAGCCAAGATAAAGTACCGCGACTAATAATGAGATACCCGCGTAGATCTCTTTACAGAATACTACGGGGGTACGGTTACAAAGTAGATCGCGTAATACCCCTCCACAAATACCCGTTATCATACCCGCCATAATCACGACGGTTGGATGGTAGCCTAACTTCATTGCTACGTTACAACCAATGATGGTAAATGCAATTAGCCCAAGGGCATCTAGCACCAAGAATAAGCGGCGTAAATGATTCATGTGCTTAGCAATCAGAATCGTGAACAAACCTGCGCATATGGTGATGTAAACATAGTGGGGATGCTGGGTCCAAGATATTGGGAAATTACCCAGTAATAGATCTCGCACTGTACCACCACCAAGCGCGGTAACAAATGCGATAACAGCTACACCGAAGATGTCCATATTACGGCGACCAGCCATCAATGCACCCGACATAGCTTCGGCTGTGATCGCAATTAAATAGATATAAGTAAGCATTATTGCGAACCCTTTAAGTTAACGAAATTTGGGGGGATATCCATTTAAAATATGCTTAGCTCCTTGCAAGTTGGCGATCCTATACATAAACACTTTTATGATCAACCTAAACTGGATTTGAGGTCTGGATTTTACTTCGACTCGGATTGTAAACTCTGTGATGTGGTATTAAATCTGTTGTAACACTTACAAAGGTTATATAAATAGGGTAGACTTCTAGATGGCTAACATATTACTTAAGGATGGGAATGATGCCAATTAGAATTAAAGACGGGCTACCAGCGGCAGAAATATTAGGTAATGAAAATATTTTTGTAATGCTAGAGTCACGGGCAACCAAGCAAGAAATTAGACCGTTACAGGTTGTTGTTCTTAACCTTATGCCAAAGAAGATTGAGACTGAAAATCAAATTTTACGGTTATTATCGAATACGCCACTGCAAGTAAATGTAGAGTTATTGCGGATTGATTATCGTGCCTCTAAGAATACCCCCCAAGAACATATTGATGAGTTCTATCACGACTTTGAACGTATTCGACATAATAATTACGATGGTTTGATCATCACGGGTGCACCATTAGGCTTAGTCGGCCATGATGAAGTGGTATATTGGCCACAAATAGAAGAGATCATCAACTGGTCTAAAACCCACGTAGTATCCACTTTGTTCTTATGCTGGGCTGCACAAGCTGCATTAAAAGTCTTGCATGGCATTGATAAAAAAGTCCATGAAAAGAAATTTTCTGGTGTCTACCCACAGCAAACATTCCACCGTCATAACCCATTAGTTCGCGGATTTGATGATGAGTTTTCCGTGCCGATGTCGCGTTATGCAAATTTCTCTGAAGAAATGTTTACTGGTACAGATCTAAATATTTTAGCCGCGAATGATGAAACAGGGGTGTATTTAGCCGCCTCTAAGGACTTCCGTCAGGTATTTGTTACTGGTCATCCGGAGTACAGTGCAGATACTTTACACCAAGAATATATGCGTGATATTGCTGATGGTGTTAAAGCTGAAGTACCAGCTAATTATTATAAAGGTAATGATGCAGAAAATGCCCCTCGTGTTACTTGGCGAAGTCATGGTAATCTGCTCTATAGCAATTGGTTAAACTATTATGTTTATCAACAAACGCCATATGACTTAAACGATCTATAAATGCAATGATCTATAGACGTCTTAAGCACGTAGAGATTAGTATTAAAATAATAAGATTCAGGACTGAGTCTGCAGTAAATTAAATGAGGGATCTTGTGGCTACTATAAAAAATAAACAGCAACTGGAACAACAGTTAAAAAAACGTATCATGCTTATCGATGGCGGCATGGGTACGATGATCCAAGACTATAAATTGGAAGAAGCTGATTACCGTGGTGAACGCTTTGCTGACTGGCATTGCGACGTCAAAGGTAACAATGATTTATTGGTATTAAGTAAGCCACAGCTAATTGCTGATATTCATAAAGAGTACCTCGACGCAGGTGCTGATATTCTTGAAACCAATACGTTCAATGCGACTACTATCGCAATGGCTGATTATGATATGGAATCATTATCGGCAGAGATTAATCGCGAAGCTGCACGTATCGCACGTCAAGTTGCCGATGAAAAAACCGCAGAAAACCCTGACCGGCCACGTTTTGTTGCTGGTGTATTAGGACCAACGAACCGAACTTGTTCTATTTCTCCTGACGTAAATGATCCCGCTTTCCGTAATACTTCATTTGACCTTATGGTTGAAGCCTATATCGAATCAACCAAAGCGTTAATCGAAGGCGGTTCAGATATTATTCTTATCGAAACTATCTTTGATACCTTGAACGCTAAAGCGGCGGTATTTGCGGTGAAGACGGTATACGAAGAACTCGGTTACGAATTACCGATTATGATCTCAGGTACCATCACTGATGCCTCGGGTCGTACATTGACGGGGCAAACAACAGAAGCATTTTATAATTCATTACGCCATGCAGAGCCGATCACTTTTGGTCTTAACTGTGCGTTAGGGCCTGATGAGCTACGCCAATATGTAGATGAATTATCTCGTATATCAGATAGTTATGTCACGGCGCATCCAAACGCGGGTTTACCTAATGCGTTCGGTGAATATGATTTAAGTCCGGAAGACATGGCTGTGCATATTAAGGAATGGGCTGAAGCCGGTTTCTTAAATATGGTCGGCGGTTGTTGTGGTACCACACCAGAACACATTAAAGCCATGGCTGATGCCGTTGAAGGTGTTAAGCCGCGTCAATTACCTGAAATCGAAATTGCTTGTCGTCTCAGTGGCCTCGAGCCATTAACGATAACCAAAGACAGCTTATTTATTAACGTTGGTGAACGTACTAATGTTACCGGTTCGGCACGTTTCAAACGTCTGATTAAAGAAGAAAACTACGACGAAGCTCTGCATGTTGCCCAGCAACAAGTCGAATCTGGTGCGCAAATTATCGACATCAATATGGATGAAGGTATGCTAGATTCGTTGCATTGTATGCAGCGATTTTTAAACCTTGTTGCGTCAGAACCTGACATTTCAAAAGTGCCTATCATGGTCGATTCGTCGAAATGGGAAATTCTTGAAGCGGGTCTGAAATGCGTACAAGGTAAGGCGATTGTTAACTCAATCTCGCTTAAAGAAGGTGAGGATAACTTCCGCCATCAAGCTAAATTAATCCGTCGTTACGGTGCTGCAATGATTGTTATGGCCTTCGATGAAGATGGCCAAGCGGATACCCAAGAACGTAAATTTCAAATTTGTAAGCGTTCTTACGACATCCTAGTTAATGAAATTAATTTCCCGCCTGAAGATATTATTTTTGATCCAAATATTTTTGCCGTAGCAACGGGTATCGATGAGCATAACAATTATGCTGTTGATTTCATCGAGGCAGTAAAAGACATCAAACGTGAGTTACCTCATGCGATGATCTCGGGTGGTGTATCTAACGTATCTTTCTCGTTCCGTGGTAATAACCCGTTACGTGAAGCTATCCATGCCGTATTCTTGTACTACTGTATCCGTGAAGGCATGGATATGGGTATTGTGAACGCGGGGCAGTTGGCGATTTATGATGATTTGCCAAAAGAGCTGTTGGATGGTGTGGAAGATGTGATCCTTAATCGCAATGATAATGCCACCGAAGCACTATTGGCCCTTGCCGATAAGTATCGAGATTCCGGTGTTGAAGTGGAAGCTGAAACACAGGAGTGGCGCAGTTTTGAGGTAAACAAACGTTTAGAACACGCTTTAATTAAAGGTATTACTGAATTTATTGAAGAAGATACCGAAGAAGCTCGTCAACAAGCGGCATTGCCATTAGAAGTTATTGAAGGTCCGTTAATGGACGGCATGAATGCGGTTGGTGACTTATTTGGTGCCGGAAAAATGTTCTTACCGCAAGTTGTTAAATCCGCACGGGTAATGAAACGTGCAGTGGCTTACCTGAATCCTTATATTGAAGCATCAAAACAAAAGAGTTCGTCAAACGGTAAAATATTATTAGCCACCGTAAAAGGTGATGTCCACGATATTGGTAAGAATATCGTCGGCGTGGTGCTGCAGTGTAATAACTATGAGATCGTCGATATGGGGGTGATGGTTTCTTGTGATGATATTTTGAAAAAAGCAGTGGAAGAAAACTGCGATATTATTGGTCTATCCGGTTTGATCACCCCATCACTCGATGAAATGGTGCATGTGGCAAAAGAGTGTCAGCGTAAAGGTTTTAAACTGCCTATTTTGATTGGTGGTGCAACTACATCTAAAGCTCATACTGCAGTTAAGATTGAGCAAAATTATGACGAACCGGTTATCTATGTTTCTAATGCATCACGCGCAGTCGGTGTGGTTTCGGCATTATTGTCAGAAACCAAGAAACCTGAACTCGTCGCTAGGATGGCGAAAGAATACGAAACTGCTCGTGAACAACATGCTCGTAAACGACCACGCAGTGCACCGGTTACACTTGACGTTGCACGTGCAAATAAAGCACCGATTGATTGGGTTAACTATACGCCGCCAGTACCAAAAACATTAGGTGTGCAGAAATACATTAGTTACTCGATTGCGGAATTGCGGAAATACATTGATTGGACCCCGTTCTTCATGACTTGGACTCTGGCGGGTAAATATCCACGTATTCTTACCGATGAAGTTGTGGGCGAAGAAGCGACGCGTTTATTCAATGATGCTAACGACATGCTTGATCGTTTAGAAGAAGGTGGCGCTGGGCTTGAAGGCGTATCTGACGATTATAAAATTGCTGTCAACGGTGTGATTGGTCTATTCCCAGCGAATACTGTGAATGACGATACCATTGAAGTGTATACCGATGAAACGCGATCACAGGTATTAACCAAACTTGAGCATCTACGTCAGCAAACTAAGAAGAAACCAGGGCAATATAATAATTGTTTAGCGGACTTCGTGGCACCCAAAGATTCAGGTAAATTCGATTATGTGGGGGCATTTGCAGTAACGGGCGGTATTGGTGAGGATGATGTAGCTAATTACTTCAAAGGTATTGAAGATGATTACAACGCGATTCTTATCCAGTCTGTGTGCGACCGTTTGGCGGAAGCAATGGCCGAGCGTTTACATGAATTAGTGCGTAAAGAAGAATGGGGTTTCACGCCTGAAGAAGAGTGGAACAACGATGATTTGATCCGTGAAAAATACCAAGGTATTCGTCCGGCACCGGGTTATGCAGCATGTCCTGAGCATACTGAGAAAGGTACTATTTGGGAGTTGCTAGATCCAGACAGTATCGGTATGAAGTTAACCTCTTCTTATGCGATGTGGCCGGGTGCTGCTGTCTCTGGCTGGATATTCTCCCATCCAGAATCACGTTATTTTGCGGTTGCGTCTATCCAAGAAGACCAAGTGAAAGATTATGCTGAACGTAAAAACATGACACTTGAAGAAGCAGAGCGTTGGTTAGGGCCTAACTTAGGGTATGCGCCTGATTAATGTGATGTATTGATTACAAAAAATGCCCGTATAGTAAATTAACTATACGGGCATTTTTATATTCGATGATCAATAAAACGCTTATCTATACATTATTAATGATTGCACTTTAGTACGTGTAAGCAAGGCTTTCTTACGTTGGGTTAATACATTGCCTAATATCACCAATACCAGTCCCAGCGTTGAATACAGTGTCCAGTAATAATCTTCAAATACCGCAGAAACACTCAAAGCTACAACCGGGGTGATAACTAAAATATAGGCAGCGTTACTGGCCCCTAAACGGTCTACCAAGATAAGATAAAACGTAAAGCCAAGTACCGATGCCGGAATGGCGAGATATAATAAACTGCCGATATATTGCGTCGTTATTGTAAATTCAAACGAGATACCACGGACTAAAATAATCAATAATAAGGCAACACAGCCATAAACCATGGCATAGCTGGTGGCGGTGAAGGGCTGCACATTATTCTTGGTATTACGTATACTTAGCATATTGCCAATCGAGAAACACCAAGTGCCAAGTAGGGCAAATAACAGACCGTATAAAGTACCTTGTGACCAATCTGTTTGCAGTAAATCACCTGCAAACAACAAGCTAATACCAGCAAGCCCAAGTATGGCCCCTAACCAGAAATTAGCATTGGTTTGGGTTTTGTAAAACAGCTTACTGTGAAAGGCATTGAATACCGGTGCACTTGCCATAAATACCGCGACTAAGCCACTGGGAATATACAAAGTCGCACTGTAAAAGGCGATGAAATTACAACAGAATAAACACACGCCTTGCAATGCCAAAAAAGCATGGTCTTTACGTTTTACGGATTGTAGTTTTCCCCATATTTTGCCGACAACAAACATGACCGTAGCCGCAATTGCAAAACGGTAAAAGATTGATACTTCCATTGGTACATCACCGTGTTGCCACTTGATTGATATCCACGAAAAACCCCAAATAAATATCATCGAAACATAAAGTAATGCTGACATAGTGGTTCCTTAAATATAGTATTTTATGCGCTAAATCCACACTTGTTTACTTGACGATATGGTTACTTCACTTTGAATTTCGCCAGTATGAGCTGTTGATGAAGGCTCCACCATCATAAAGTGAGTATCAGGTTCGGCCTTAGGGCAATGCTCCACACCTTTAGGTACAACATACATTTCACCAGTGTTTAGTACAATATCTCCAGATCTTAATTGTAAAGTAAGCTGACCTTTAAAAACGATAAATAGCTCATCTTCATCATCATGTTTGTGCCAAACAAGTTCACCACTACCTTTAGCTATTTTGACTAACTGCCCATTTGATGTTGCGATTATTTTTGGTGTCCACTCTTCTGTGAACAGTTCAAATTTTTTATAAATGTTTATTTTATTCATTAAAACCTCATTAGCGTATAGCAGTAAGTTAACGAGATTATGGTGGAATTATAAAGTGTGAAATATCACGATGTCGGTAAAACTAACACAATATTGCGGTTTAATTATTAGCATGATCACGGTATCTGTTGAGCAATCTGACATTAATGGTAATATTTTGTTATGCCTTTAATAAAACCTGTAATGGACCAGCTGGATATTGCCTTACCTCAACTTGAGGCCAGTGCTACTAGCTTTGAACAATCGCCCAGTAAGATCTGTTTACGACAAACGTCATTAACGGATGCACTGTCGTGGGCGCATTATCAAAATGAACATGACCGCTTATATTATGTGAATGATAAGCAGCACACTTTGAGTTTGTACATGTCTGGTGGCTATGAAACCCACCGTACTGATGTTGACTCGGGGTTTGGTGCGCCAGGTAAGTTTTGTTTAATGCCGAAAGATTCTGAAAGCCATTGGCAATTGGGACAAACGCAGCAATTCATGCATCTATATTTTAGTGATGATTATCTTAAGCAATTAGCGTTGAAAGTGTTTGATATTGATCCGCGTATGTTACAACTGCCGGAATTAACTTTTACCGATGATGCGGCAACCGAAGCTTTGTTTCGTTATTGTATGGCGACTAGTGATTGGCGCAGTCGCGATGATCATCTCGCTATGGAACAAGTGACGAACACTATTTTGGTGTCGATGTTGCAAAATATGGGGGTCACTAAACTTACTGCACCAATAAAAGGCGGGTTATCACCCAAAGTAACGGCGCTGGTATGTGATTATATGCAGGCGAATTTTTACCGTCAGGTTTACCTTGCGGAGCTGGCCGAGTTAGCTCAATTAAGTGAATATCATTTTTGCCGGATGTTTAAACAAAGTATGGCGCAAACACCACAAGCATATTTGTTAGCGATTCGGATAGAGCAAGCGAAGTTAAGTATGCGTACTGGGCAGGCGAGTATGGCTGATATTGCGTTGCAATGTGGCTTTGCTAACCAAAGCCACATGGGGCGTTACTTTAAAAAGTTGGTGGGTATATCACCGCGCCAGTATCGCGATCTAAGTGCGAGTTAGTTTTATTCAGGCTTGCTGGTCGTTATTGCTGACGCTGATATAATTCAAAACAAACTTGCCCAGCTTGTTTTTCTTTTAAGATCGTCCAATTAGCTGGTAACTTAACTTGATTCAGTTCTTTTTCGCGCTCGATATAAATCACTGCATCGGTACTTAACCAATTGTTTTCTTCAAGCTTAGCGCAACACTCTTCCAATAAAGCCTGACGAAAAGGCGGGTCAATAAACACCAGATCATAGCGCTGTACTGGTACCTTGGTTAGTAACTGAAGTGTATCACCACGTACTAATTGGGCATTATCTGCTTTTAACAAATTAATGTTTTGTTGTAGTTGAGTAGCCGCGTCAGCGTCTTTTTCAAACAGTAGGCCAGTTTCAGCATAACGAGATAAGGCTTCAAAGATTAATCCGCCGCTTCCTGCAAAAAGATCCAAGCAATGACTGTCACGGACATAAGGTGATAACCAGTTAAACACGGTTTCCTTCACCCGGTCAGTGGTCGGGCGTAGACCTATAACATCTTTAACAGGGAGTTTTCGACCGCGCCATTGACCACTGATGATCCGAATTTGTCCAGAAGGACGTTGATTTTGTTGTTTGCTGTTAGATTTTGCCATAGTAATTCTTTGTCTGGACAGAATAATGGTAATATACTCAAGCAACTTAGAAATGCAAGCTTCAGTGCTCGGGTTGATACCGGATCACACTGTCACTTGTAGGTGAAGTTTAATTATATCGATATTGAGTCATTGTAGCAGGTCAATGCTGCTGAAAGTAAGGTTTTCCGAAAATGGCAAAGAAAGGCATGAAAAATTGGTTTGGCTTCGGTAAAAAAGAAGCAGAAGACACACATGAAAATGAAACTTCAGTAAATAATGAAGATATTCCACAGGGTAATGTAATTGACAGTATTCAAACTGACAGCGCTCAAGTTAGCAATACTGAGATAACAGAAACAGACGTTGAGGTGATTGAAACTGCGATTATTGATAACACTGAGGCTCGTGTTATTGATGAGACTAGGGCTGAAACGGCTGAGACTGATAGCGTGGATATTGACGCTCCAAAGTGGTACCAGTTTGGTAAAAAGAAACAATCAAAACAGGATACCGAACAAGCCGAGACAGAAGCGCAACCGCAACAAACGATAGACGAAATCGATGAGCAAGTAACAGACGTTGTTGTTACACCGACGATTATTGCGGATGAGGTTCAAACAACAGCAAAGGTTATCGAAACCACTCCTGTTATCGACACTGAAAGTACGCCTGTAACTGAAGTTCCCGCTGTAATTAATGAACGTGCAGATGATGTGGTTAATGAAGAACCAAAAGATAAGTTTTTTACCCGCTTAAAACGTGGTTTATCACGTACCAAGGGTAATATCGGTAGTGGTTTTAAAAACTTCTTCCGTGGTAAGCATATCGATGATGAGTTATTTGAAGAACTCGAAGAGCAGTTATTAATTGCCGATCTTGGTGTTGCGACAACGACTCGCATTATTGATAACTTAACGCAGCAAGCCTCGCGTAAAGAATTAAAAAATGCAGAAGCTCTTTACGATATCTTGAAAAAAGATATGGCTGAGATGTTGCATAAAGTTGAGCAGCCCTTAGAAATCGATAGTAACAACAAACCACACGTGATCTTAATGGTCGGTGTGAATGGTGTGGGTAAAACCACTACTATCGGTAAAATGGCGAAGAAATTCCAAGGCGAAGGTAAATCTGTGATGCTGGCTGCTGGTGATACATTCCGTGCAGCAGCGGTTGAGCAATTACAAGTATGGGGTGATCGTAACGGCATCCCTGTTGTTGCACAACATACTGGTGCGGATAGTGCGTCGGTACTATTTGATGCCATGCAATCGGCAACAGCAAAAGACGTAGACGTACTGATCGCAGATACCGCAGGTCGTTTGCAAAACAAAGCGCATTTAATGGAAGAGCTGAAGAAAGTTGTGCGTGTGATGAAAAAACACGACGCGACTGCACCGCATGAGATCATGTTAACGATTGATGCTGGTACCGGTCAAAATGCCTTAAGCCAAGCGGAACTATTTAAAGAAGCCGTAGGTCTTACCGGCATTACTTTAACTAAGTTAGATGGTACTGCGAAAGGTGGTGTTATCTTTGCGGTAGCAGATAAATTCCAGATCCCAATTCGTTTTATCGGTATTGGTGAAGGTATTGATGATTTACGTACTTTTAATTCTGAAGAGTTTATTGATGCACTCTTTAGTACTGAAGAACAAAAATAATAATATTAATACAGCGATATCAAGTTGTTACTACATTTTGTAGTAGGTGCTGTTAATCATATGTTGACCAAATACTCATCGATAATACGATGAGTATTTGGTTTCACTATTTTAATTTTCATACAAAATATATCAAGGACACGGTCATCATGATTCGGTTTGATAATGTATCTAAAGTTTATCCAGGCAGCCTTAGTGCACTACAAAAGGTCAATTTTCATCTTGAAAAAGGTGAAATGGCTTTTTTAACGGGTCCATCGGGTGCCGGTAAAAGTACTTTATTAAAATTAATCAGTATGTTAGAACGGCCAACCGCTGGTGAGATCACCTTAAATGGTCGTAATGTCACTAAAATTAGCAAATCTGAGATCCCCTTTCTACGCCGTGATATCGGTATTATTTTTCAAGACCATCGTTTATTAGTCGATCGAACCGTATTTGACAATGTTGCATTGCCTCTGATTATCAAAGGTTATACTGCCAAACAAGTTAACAACAGAGTGTTGGCGGCATTAGATAAAGTGGGTTTATACAATAAAGCCAAGTGTTATCCGCCCATGCTTTCTGGTGGTGAGCAACAACGTGTGGGTATTGCCCGTGCTATTATTTCTCGTCCTAAATTGTTGTTGGCCGATGAACCTACTGGTAATTTGGATCCGCAATTATCGATGGAAATAATCAAACTATTTGAAGAGTTCAATCGCACTGGGACTTCAGTATTGATTGCCACTCATGATTTGGGTTTGATTGCTAAAATGCGCTATCGCACTTTGCGTATTAGGCGTGGTGAGATGTGTAATGATGAGTTACAAGGGATTTAACATGAATAAGCAACCCAACCGACCTGATGCATCATTCATTCAACGTATCCAAATTCGTTGTCAGCAGCATATTCACCAAGCCATATCGAGTTTGACTGATGTGTGGCGTACACCCATTGCATCCTTAATGACGATGCTGGTACTTGGTGTCAGTTTAGCCTTACCGAGCACCTTGTACGTTGTATTAAAAAATAGCCAAACAGTTAGCGAAGGCTGGACTAGCCCGACCGACATTAATCTATTTTTAAAGAAAGACTTACCTGAATCCCGTTATAAAAACTTATTACATCGGTTAAAAACTTACAAAGAAGTCGATACTTTTGAGTATATTTCCAAAGAACAAGGCATGGAAGAGTTTAAGCGTTCTTCTGGGTTAGTTTCGGCATTAACACTATTAGATCATAATCCATTACCTGCTGTTGTAGTAGTGACGCCTAAACCTTATTACCGTACTGCAATTGCCGCGCAAGAGTTATTAGCGAAATTAGAGCGCGAGCCTGAAGTCCAACAAGGCAAGTTGGATATTATGTGGTTAGCACGCCTAGAAGGTATTATCTCGATCTTCAGTGATGCGGTATTAGTAGTATCAGTACTATTATTAAGTTCAGTGTTATTAATTACAGGTAATACAATACGGTTAAATATTTTATCTAATCGAGCCGAAATTGAAGTCTTAAAATTGGTAGGTGCCACTAATGCATTTGTGCAACGACCATTTTTATATACCGGATTTTGGTATGGTGCTATCGGCGGGATTTTAGCTTGGTTAGTGACTATATTCATGGTGTATTGGATGGAAGATACCGTCCTAAATCTTGCTCAATTATATAATACTGAATTTATGATTGAGGGATTAGTTTTTAGCGAGGTAATGTTGCTATTCATAACTGCTATTGGCATGGGGCTAATCTCAGCAGCTATTTCTGTTAATTACTATATCGCTAAAATTGAACCGAGTTAAGACTAAATTGAACGGAGTTATTATAAAACTAAATCGAGTTGAGCTAGATTGCGCGCAGGTATTGCGCTGCAACAATAAGTGATATCCATGTATTTAAAATTATTACTTACATTTGTCATTATGTTCGCTGGGCTTTGGAGCCCGCCATTTTTTGCTGTGCTCTCAACAGCGCAGCAGGCCATGTTAGTTGGATTACCAACGATTCTGTTTTTACTCGTGATTATTCTTAGCCATTTTTTTAAGCAAGGTCGTAGTGGTTTTGCTGCGTTATTAATGCTGGTGGCTTATAATGTTATCCAGCAGCGCCTACAAACGCCTTTGACAATGGGTAGTACGTTATTTGAATTCTATTTTCTGGTTTTGATATTACCCATCAATCTCGTATTACTATTATTCTTGCCTGAACGCTCGCTGTTTTCTTTTAAAGCACTGTCGTATCACTTTATCCTTATTTTACAAGCTGCGATTTTTTATTGGTTTATTCAACCAGAACAATTATTTCTGGTGACCCATATACTTATCGTTATCGAACCTTGGCTTCTGGTTATGGGTGATTTTTCGGTATTACCCAGTATTCTACTTGGCTTATTAGTCGGTGCGGTATTAACTGCGGCTACCGTAATGTTATTTAGAGAGGAGTCTTCAGACCAAGCGTTGTTGAGTGCATTACTTGCCTGTACATTGACTGTGATTGAGTTTGATAAGCAGTGGATATCTGTCTGCATGTTTATCATAAGTGCGATATTATTGTTATTAAGTATATTGAAGCGCAGCCATGAACAAGCATTTATGGATGACCTCACTCGTATTCCTGGGCGGCGTGCGTTGAATATTGATCTTGCACAATTGAGTGGTAAGTACTGCATTGCGATGTTAGATATCGATCACTTTAAACAGTTTAATGATACTTACGGTCATAATACTGGTGATATGGTATTAAAAATGGTGGCGTCACAATTAGCAACGGTGAGAGGTCGGGGTAAAGTCTATCGCTATGGCGGTGAAGAATTTACTATTTTATTTAAAGGTAAATCGGTGTCAGATTGCGTCGATTACTTAAACGAGGTTAGATTATTGATTGCTGGTTATCCTTTTCAAATCCGCAAATCTGTTGAGCGCAGAGAGGCAGAGAACGAAGAGAAAATTGTAGAAGGCATTGAAAAAGTTGTACAGGTAGCAATTAGTATTGGCGTTGCCCAAAGGGGCAAGTCAACAAGAAACCCGGAAGATGTGATTAAAGAAGCAGATAAATTATTGTATAAAGCAAAAGAGTCAGGGCGTAATAAAGTGTGTGCTTAAGTTACCCTGTTCTTTTATTATCTAAATATGATGCTACTGATAAATATAACTACCATCTTCACGTAACGAAAATAGCACAGGTTCACTATCTACATCACTAATGCGAAGCTGTATTAGCTTGCCTGCCGTCGAGATATAAAATGACATAATCTGCCCTGGCTTCACTTTCGTAATGTATTGCTCTGGTGTGCGTAATGCGATTAAATCATGCAGTACAGCAGAGGGAATATCATATTGACGAAAAATCCGGTAAACAGAATCACCTTTGCGAATGACATGCGCGCGCCATTCTCCGTCGATATTTTCAGGATCTAGTAGTTTAATTTGTACCGGAGGCGGGGAATTACGAGTTTTACTCTGTCCTAGGCCCGCTTTATTTGCTACATTTTGTGTCGATGTGATCGTCAGTGCGATTGACTTACGTTCGCTGCTGGCCTCTTCACTATTAGTTATGTCATTTGATATTGGAATAATAAGTAACACGATGACAACCAATGATAGCACGGGTAGTAATTTGCGGTGAATATTGGGCAGAGACTGATATGTACTGCGTAACGCATTAACGCGTTTTGTTAATGATGGAAATAATAATTTAGTTTTTTCGATAAGAGAATATAATGCATTGCTCCCCATGATTAATTTCCTGTCATTTATGTTTTTAATCGGATTTTGAGCTAATTAAAGTTACTTTAGATAATCACAATATTGGCGCGTTATAGTTGAAATAACTATCTATAACGGCACTAAACAATACAAATTTTTGTTATTATCTAAGATAATTTTATTGCGCGTTTTATCATAGTATAAATGCTGAAGAATAGCATATGTTGTTTTCGCCTTTGAATGTGAAATTTTTACTTTATTCTAAATAACAGGAATCTTGATGACTGACGTTATTGATATGAGCTTAGAGGGTGTCGAAGAGCAACCGCTAAGGGAATTTACTGAGCAAGCATATTTGAATTATTCCATGTATGTGATTATGGATCGTGCCTTGCCTCATATTGGTGACGGGTTAAAGCCAGTACAACGACGTATCACTTACGCAATGTCAGAACTGGGGTTACACGCAGGGGCTAAATATAAGAAATCAGCACGTACTGTCGGTGACGTACTCGGTAAGTACCATCCTCATGGCGATAGTGCTTGTTATGAAGCCATGGTGCTCATGGCGCAACCTTTTTCTTATCGTTATCCATTAGTCGATGGTCAGGGGAACTGGGGTGCACCGGATGATCCGAAATCATTTGCGGCAATGCGTTATACCGAAGCTAAATTATCAAAATTTTCGGAAGTATTATTAGGTGAAGTAGGGTTAGGTACTGTTGATTGGTCTCCTAACTTCGATGGCACTATGAAAGAGCCCCAGCTATTACCTGCACGGTTACCGCATATCTTATTAAATGGTGTGACCGGCATTGCGGTTGGTATGGCAACAGATATTCCACCACATAACGTGCGCGAAGTGACGAATGCATGCCTACATTTGATTGATAAGCCAAAAGCTGAACTGTCTGAATTGATGGCGTATGTGAAAGGACCTGATTACCCGACTGAAGCAGAAATTATCACCCCAGAAAAAGATATCGCTAAGATCTACGAAACTGGTAAGGGTAGCATTAAGATGCGTGCGGTATTTGGCATTGAAAATGGTGATATCGTGATTAGCGCGCTGCCTCATCAAGTGTCTGGTGGTAAAATTTTAGAACAAATTGCTGCGCAAATGCAGGCGAAGAAATTACCGATGGTGGCTGATTTACGTGATGAATCTGACCATGAAAATCCAACGAGATTAGTGATAATACCACGCTCTAACCGCATCGATATCGAGCAGTTAATGGCGCATCTATTTGCCAGTACTGATCTTGAAAAAAACTACCGTGTTAACTTGAACATGATCGGTTTGAATGACAAGCCGCAAGTTAAAGGTTTAAAGAAAATATTATTAGAATGGTTGGAGTTCCGTCGTACTACGGTACGTCGTCGTCTGCAATTCCGTTTGGATAAAGTGCTCACACGTTTACATATGCTCGATGGTTTATTGATCGCATTTTTAAACATTGATGAAGTGATTGAAATCATTCGCAACTATGATGATCCAAAAACTGAGTTAATTGCACGTTTTGATTTATCGGTTAAACAAGCTGAAGCGGTACTGGAACTTAAACTTCGTCATTTAGCTAAGTTAGAAGAAATGCGTATTCGTGGTGAGCAAGGTGAATTAAATACCGAACGCCATAAACTTGAACAACTATTAAGTTCAGATCGACGCTTAGCGACATTAGTAAAAAAAGAATTAATTGCAGATGCAGAGAAATTTGGTGATGAACGTCGTTCACCTATCATCGAGCGTAAAGAAGCTAAAGCGTTAACTGAAAAAGAATTAATGCCAAATGAAGCCGTGACGGTAGTGTTATCACAACAAGGTTGGGCACGTTGTGCCAAGGGTCATGATGTAGATGCCAAAGGACTCAGCTATAAAGCCAGTGATGGTTATAAAGATGCTGCAGAAGGACGTAGTAACTGTCCTGCGGTATTCATTGATTCAAGTGGTCGTTCGTTTGCACTTGATGCGCATACATTACCATCTGCGCGTAGTCAGGGTGAACCATTAACGACCCGCTTTACGCTAGCGGCGGGGAAAACCTTTACCCACGCTATTATGGCTGAAGATAACCAACAGTTCTTACTGAGTTCTGATGCGGGTTATGGTTTCATTGGTAAATTTAGTGATATGGTGAGCCGTAATAAAAACGGTAAAGCATTATTAACCTTGCCAGTTGGCGGTTTAGTGATTGAGCCACACGCGGTGACTGATATAACGACTGATCACTGTTTAATTATCTCCAACGAAGGTCGGATGTTGATTTTCCCTCTGTCATCATTACCGTTATTATCGAAAGGCAAAGGGAATAAGTTAATGAATATCCCGTCAGCACGTGTAAAAAGTCGTGAAGAATTTGTGCAAATGTTGACTATAGTTCCCGAAGGGAAGTCGGTAACACTTTATGCTGGAAAGCGTAAGTTAACCTTGAAACCTGTTGATTTAGAACACTATAAAGGTGAACGTGGACGTCGTGGGTTTAAGCTACCACGCGGGTTACAGCGTGTTGATACGTTAGAAGTTGTGGATGAATGATTCAGCTAACGCTTGTACACCGAGTATCGGCTAGGTATACTGCTGCCATGTTAAAAGAGGGTTACAAATGTTATTAATTAGTCGTTTAGTCTTGGTCATGCTATTTATGATCTATTTATTGATCATGAGTGTAGTGCGATTTAGCTTACAACCTAGAAATCCAAAACACGTGGCATGTGTGGCGCGAAACTTCTCTCGTTTGGCGCGACTTATGGGAATTAAACTAATTGTACGGAAACCTGCGGATTTGAATGATGGTGGTCCGTATGTATTTGTTGGCAATCATCAAAACAATTTTGATTTGATGACCATGACTGCAGCAGTACAACCTGGGACTGTATCAGTCGGTAAGAAAAGCTTAGTTTGGGTACCTATTTTTGGTTTTGTATATTGGTTGTCGGGTAATATTTTGATTGACCGTAATAACAAAAGTAAAGCGGTCGGTACTATTTCTGCGGTAGCGGATCGTATTCGTAAAGGTCACTTGAGTATTTGGATGTTTGCTGAAGGTACGCGTAGCCGTGGTCGTGGTTTATTACCGTTTAAAACCGGTGCATTCCATACTGCAATTCAAGCGGAAGTACCGATTGTGCCAGTATGTTGTTCAAATACGCATAACAAAATTAAATTAAACCGCTGGGATAATGGCGAAGTGATTATTGAGATTATGGCACCGATTCCAACAGTGGGATTAGAACGCAGTTCGGTAAGAAAGTTATCAACGGACGTGCACGCGATAATGAAAAAGCGTATTGACGAGTTATCTGTAGAAGCAAGAGATGCTTAATTAGATTGGTAAGTTTAGCTTAAATGCTGTATCTGAATTTAAGATAAATAACGTTTTGTTAATAGTAAAACGCCCATCACAATCGAATTGTGATGGGCGTTTTTATTTATGCTATTTATTAACGCAATGCGTTATTAGTGTAACTATTGATTCGCGGACTTATTTATTAGCGTAACTATTTATTAGCGTAGTAAACAGCGAACTTAGATGATTTTATTTGTAGTAAGCAATGCCCAAAAGCAGCTTCGATGATTTCTGGGTATTTAAGGAAGCTATTTGCAACTAAGACTAAATGACCGCGTGGATTAATGTAATTATGCGCTTCTTTTAAGAATGTTTCAGTACTTGCATAATGTGTTTTTAAACCAGCATGGAACGGTGGGTTAGAAATAATATAATCAAACGTACCACTAATATCAGAATACACATCAGAAAGGTACGCTTTACCAGCTAATTCATTTGCCGCTAATGTTAATTGACTTGATTTAACAGCAAGCGCACTAACATCTGTCATTTCAACTTTGCTTTCAGGGAAACGTTTCGCGATATAACTACCGATAATACCTGCACCACAACCAAGATCAAGCACACGACCTGATGGTTTTTTGTGTAGGTTATTAAGTAGAATATTACTGCCAGTATCCAGTTTTCCGTGGCTAAATACTCCCGGTAATGTACATACGGTTAGCTCGATCCCTTTCACTGTCATTGGGAATGTTGTGATCCAATCACTTTGCACAAATTTAGCCACAGGTTTATTCAATTGAGTTACAAATAGTGAGCTACGACGTGCTGCATCTAGTTTGTTACAAATATCGCCATAAGGGGCAAAGAATTTATTGGCGCTGCGAATACCTGCATTATTCTCACCAACCATGAAGATCATCGCGTCATCTTCAAGATGCTCTGTAATGTTGGCTAATAGGTACTCTACTTCTGCTTTTGATTTTGACATATAAATCAATGCTACTTGGTGTTTCTTAACTGCTTGATATTCTGTAGAGCAATGATTATCAATATTGCTGACATTATCATAATGTAGCTTAGCAGAGTAATCGTAGCTGAATAGCGTTACTTTTTTAGCTATTTTTGCTAACTCAGCAGGAAATGTATCTTCGATGTAACCCGCAATCAACAGGTCTTTATCTTCAAAATGTGCAGTATTACGTTCGAGTAATTGACTTGCTGGGGTATAGCTATTGCTGATCATGGGTCTGGGCTCTTTACTTAATTTGGTCGAAGATCTGGCCGGAGAGTATATACCCAAATTACTTCAATATCCTCTCCTTTCGGTTTGCTGATTATGCACCTCGGCGTTACTTAAGTATCGCTTTACCTTGTGGGATGGTCTTCTTTGTTTTTTCTTATGCTTAACCCGCTTGACATTTTGCAGTGAATGAAGAATTATTGAATGATACACAATCAGTTTTATAAATAATTTTTCAAACTATACGAGTTTAATACATGCTTAATTCTAAACGAAAACAAGATAAACAAGGCAAATTAAAGCTAACGTAGCATGTGACTCGAGAACATATAAATCCCTATAGAAACCTCGACCGCAATTTATGTAATCGAGGTTTTTTTATAATCGAAATGGAGCTTCTATGAGTGTTAACTCAACGGTCACCGATAAATCAGCAATGAAAGAATTACTTAAAGGCTCAATTGTTGCCTTGGTTACCCCGTTTAAAAACAATGAAATTGACGAACCAGCATTACGTAATCTCGTTGACTGGCATGTAGAGCAGGGAACGCATGGTATTGTTGCTGTGGGTACAACGGGGGAATGCCCAACACTTTCATTAGAAGAGCATTGCCAGATCCTTGATATTGTGGTGAATCAAGCTGCTGGTCGTTTACCGGTTATCGCTGGTGCAGGTTCAAATAACCCAACTGATGCAATCTTACTTTCTAATCATGCGCAAGCGGCGGGTGCTATCGCGACGTTACATGTTGCTGGTTATTATAACCGACCTTGTCAGGAAGGTTTATATCAACATTTTAAAGCAATTAACGATAATAATGACTTACCTATCATTGTTTATAATATTCCAGGCCGTGCAATAGTTGATATCCAACCAGAAACGTTAGCACGTATGGCTGAGCTTGAAAATGTTGTCGGTATTAAAGATGCAACAGGGGATCTGTCGCGTCCTTGGTTAGAGCGTCAATTAATTAAAGGTGACTTCTCTTTCCTGTCTGGCGATGATTGCACAACGGTTGCTTATAATGTATCTGGTGGTAATGGCTTAATTTCGGTGTCTGCTAATGTGGCGCCAAAACTGTATGCAGAAGTGCAGGAATTAACGTTTGCGGGTAAATATGTAGAAGCGAGAGAATTGCAAGATCGTTTGATTACGCTACATAACTTAATGTTTAAAGAAACAAGCCCAGCAGGTGTGAAGTATGCGGTGTCATTATTAGGCTTGTGTGAACCTGAGTGCCGTTTACCTGTTATTGAACTGACCCAAGGTACCAAAGATGAAATTCGTGCAGCCATGGTTGAATTAGAGTTGATTTAAGCGTGATGGTGTAGGGTTTATAAATAATGAAAACGGCGAGCTAAGCTCGCCGTTGTTGATCTTAACCGATTTATTTATCGATTAGCGATAACCACCTTTTACTGCGCGTACCGCATAAGTAGTTAGCGAACTATCATGTTGCCCGAGTGGCATTTCAGTACCTTTAGAAAAATCGATAACCCGTGATACTAGATGGCTGTATTCAGTGCCATTCGCGCTACCTTTAAATGGTGTACTTGAATAATAAACACTGGATACGGTATTTGGAAATAGCGTTAAATTAATTGTAGGTTCTGCGCAACTGCGATCAACGAGTGATCCCAATTCTTTGATATTGGGCAAACGCCAACCTGTAGTGCCATTGATACTGTAACTATCTGCAGCGGCAAGTGCTTCTCTCCATGTTGCATAACTAATAGCGCCACTGCCTGAACATGAGTTTGATGATAGTGTATAGGTTTGTCCTATACTGCATTTTGCCCAGATTAAGCTGGTGCGCAGATCGGTAACGCTACCATCTTTATTATCAATAAAATCAGACGGGGTATAATCTTGATATAGAGTCGGATCGCAGTTGATGCCGACAGGATCGGATGCCGCAATAGCAGCGAAGCTAAATAGACTTGAGCTTAGTAGTAATATGGTTGTTGATTTAATCATTGTCATAGCTCCTATTATTCTGATTCGGCTGAATCATCAGCAGCTTGAGTGAAAAATTCAGCTGGGATATTACTGCTTACCAGCATCACTTTACGCGCTTCATCTTTATTACAGGTATTAACGTTGCCTGTTTGCAGATTGATACACCAAGCCAGAGACTCTGCTCCTTTTACTTGTGATGAGGTCCAGTAAACGGGATTACTATCATTACTTATCACGCAGTCATTGCTTGTACAATCAAAGAAATTGCTATCCAGAGCATGCTCTGTTGCTAATGATAAGCTTGAGTAATCTGTCACTTTACTGTAATCAATGATACTTCTTAATTGTTCTACGGTCGGTACCATCCAGTTAGTTTGTCCGCAGGCTCCGATAAAGTTGGCTTCATTAGCATAAGAACCTGAACTACAATAAAGAGATTGGGCACGGCCATAAAGATCATTGCGATAACCGCAATAAGGATTAGCGAAGTCATTGCCATCTCCAGCGTCTTCAAGTGGACCATCATTAAGAGAAGATTCCCAGCCCTTGCCTTGAGTTCCCAATGCTGAAGCATTCCATAGGTAGGTAAAGTTGGCTGCACTGTAATTTTGTTTGTTTGACATTTGAAACCTATCTGCAATGACAGGATCTGGGCTAATGGTATTTGTAGGGCCTTTAATCTGCCAAGTTAATCCAGTAATTTCATCTTTCACACACTCATAATTTGTGTTGTTAGCCGTTCTCGGCATACCGTCATTACCAATCTTGACAAAGCGAAATCCAGCTCGACCTTTATATTCAGTATCTGCATTGTCTATATCGCGGCTGTTTTTATAGAATTGACTACTTGCATCTTGGGTATCACCGCCAGCATTTGCTAGCGTATTAGGGTTAATAATGACATCCAGTCCATATGCCGCATCTTGCAGAGCAAGATCGCCGCCTGGTTGTGCTCCTAGGTTGAAGTTACTACCGTCGGAATAATCGTTTATGCCTGTATCATTAAGATAAACATTACCCGAGATGAGCAGATTAATTGTTGCTGGTTCACCGACATTACCAGTAAACGTTAATGACAGAGTTCGCGTATCATATACATCATCTTTTTGATAGGTAGTGATAGTGAGGCTTGTTGTCGTCGAGCCTTTAGCAAAGGTGAGGGTTGAAGCATTACTGATGGTGTAATCTTGGTTTGTGCCTTGGATTGCAGTGCCAACAATGTCAATATCGTAAATAACGGCAGCATCAGGTGTTTTATCTAAGTAATAGTTGAAAGTAAATGTTTGCCCGCGTTGGATAACTTTGGGTGATAAATTACCACTGGCAGTGTAAACGGTATCTTCGTTACTACTGTTATCAGTATCGTCACCGGAGCCTGTATTACTACCATTACCAGAGCTTGTATCACCAGAGCTACTTGTGACTGCGTCTAAGTTATCACTACCACAGCCAGTTAAGCCGAGAGATAGCAGTAAAATAGTTAAGAGACTTAACTTTTTTAAGTGCATATAAAATCCTTATTATTGCTACGACAGTAATCCGTTACTGAATAAGTGTGCTTTATTCTTTAAATTAACATCAAGTAAATATTGCTGTGATGTTGCTGTAATATTGATTTAAAGTAAGTTTATGATAATACCTATAATTTTAACGCCTGAGAAGTGTCAATTGTCACAAATGGTTATAATATTTTTATTTATGATCAATTTGTTGTGTGTTTTTGGTGATAAAGTTTGTGGTAATTAACGTTTTATTGATAGTATATACAAATTGTTTTTTATTTTTCAATTGTTATTACCGTTCAGGTTGGGTCGATATGAACTTAAGAGATTTAGAATACCTTGTCGCGTTACAAGAGTTAAAGCACTTTAGAAAAGCGGCTGAAAAATGCTTTGTTAGTCAACCTACACTTAGTGGCCAGATCCGAAAGTTAGAAGATGAGCTGGATGTTATTTTAATTGAGCGTACATCAAGAAAGGTATTATTTACGCCTGCAGGAGATCAAATTGCTGATCAAGCTCGTACGGTATTATTAGAATCGAAAGCTATTAAAGAAATTGCTAAGAGCTACGCGAGCCCAACAGCAGGGGCTATCCATATAGGCTTGATTCCAACAGTAGCACCGTATTTGTTACCGTTAATTGTACCGTCTATGAAGAAAAAATTTCCTGATCTAGATATGTTTTTACATGAAAATCAAACGCACGAATTATTAAAACAACTCGATGAAGGTGAGTTGGACTGTTTGTTATTGGCTTATTTACCGGGTATGGAAAAATACGGTCATATTGAGTTATATAAAGAACCATTAGAGCTTATTGTTCCAAGTTCACATCACTTTAAAGGTCGTGACCGTGTTGATTTATCGGAGTTACGTGGTGAGAATATTTTAATGTTAGAAGATGGTCATTGTTTACGTGATCAAGCTATGGACTATTGTTTTACCGCAGGCGCAAAAGAAGATCAGAGCTTTAAAGCGACAAGTTTGGAAACTCTGCGCCACATGATTGCAGCAGAAGCTGGGATTACTTTATTACCGCACCTTGCGATACCTCGTAGCCGTTTTACCGAAGGCGTTGAATATATAAAATTGACTGAACCTGAGCCTATTCGACGTATTGTTTTATTATACCGTAAAGGCTCGGTGAGACGCCCTTGTTTTAACGATATTGCACAAGTGATTAATAAACAAGTGACCGCAACCATCTCTTAATATATTGGCGTACGGTGACTAAAATGTTGATATAAAAATGGCGCTACTTTTAAAATAAAGCAGCGCCATTTTTAGTTTATTTATTTAATGCAATTGGTATTAAAACAAGTCGTCCAGTGATTCATTTGCATCATCACTGTTTTCACCGCCGCGATTAAATGAAGAATCAGCATCTTGATTGTTAACGTATTCTGTTGGTTCAGTTCCTTGAATAAAGTATTCAAAACGAGAAGTATAATCAGACTTATAGGTTAACAATCCCGATTCACGGTCGATACGGACTTGCACAATGTTTTCAGGTAGTACATTCGGGCGTTCTGGGATGCCTTCTAGCGCAGATTTCATGAATTCAATCCAAGCCGGTTGGGCTGTTTTAGCTCCTGCTTCACCACCACTAACTTGATGCTTATCTAAATTAATATTGCGGCTTACACGACCTAATTCACGGCGATGATCATCAAAACCAATCCAGCTTGTTGCTGATATATCTGGATTAAAGCCGGAGAACCAAGCATCTTTCGCTTCATTTGTTGTACCTGTTTTACCACCAAGATCATGACGTTTTAGTGCAGCTGCTGCACGCCAACCAGTCCCATTCCAGCCCGTTTTATGACGCCAACTACCTCCGCCCCAAATCACACTTGCCATCATTTGACGCATTAAGAAGGCATTCTGTTCAGTAATAATACGCGGAGCCACTTGTAGGGTTCCGTAAGGCGCGATGTCACAGAGTGTGCGTGCATCTCCTTCAATTGCTGACCAATATTCAGGGTCATCAGTGTTTAATGCAATTTGTTTTTCACACGTTAGGCAGGCTTGCTTTGGTGTTGTTTGATAAAGGAGTTCACCATTGGCATTTTCAATACGGTCAATAAAGTAGGGTTCAACTTTAAAACCTCCGTTCGCAAATGTTGCGAAAGCAACAGCTACTTTAAGCGGTGTTAAAGATGCAGATCCCAATGCTAATGATTCATTACGTGGTAATTTACTTTTATCAAAACCGAATCTGGCCATGTAATTAATGGCGTTGGTCAAACCGACTTGACGGAATAAACGTACCGACATTACATTTTTTGATTGTGCTAAACCTAAACGTAACCGCGTTGGACCATTATATGTTGGCGGCGAATTTTTTGGTCGCCAAGCGGTACCTGCTCGTGGATCCCATTGGTTAATCGGTGCATCATTAATAAGACTTGCGAGCGTAGCGCCTTGCGCGAGACCTGCTGAATAAACAAATGGTTTGATGTTTGAACCAATCTGACGCTCAGCTTGGGTAACTCGGTTAAACTTGCTTTGTTGATAATTAAAGCCACCCACTAAGGCTTCAATAGCACCGTCATTATTATCAATGGCAATGAATGCTGAACTGGCATCTGGGAGCTGACCTAACATCCATTGATCGTGCTTATTATCCACTGACATTGGACGTAATAGTACGATGTCACCCACGTTGACGATTGCATCTGCAGTTTGTGGTGCGGGGCCTTGTTTTTTATCAGAAATGAATGGGCGAGCCCATTTTAGCCCAGCCCAGCTCACAGTAACTTGATCACCATTGGCAAGTAAGGCTTCAACTTGTTGTTCTTTTACAGTCATGATAACGGCAGGCTGCAGTGGTTTATAACTTGGCTTATCTTTAAGTAATAACAAGATATCTTCGTTGCTTAGCACTTTATCATTAGTCCAAGCCTGACCAAGTGGTCCACGGTAACCGTGGCGTAAATCATAATTGAGTAGATTGTTTATTAATGCAGTCGTTGCCGCTGTTTGGCGATTGCTGTGTACAGTTGTATAAACGTTTAAGCCTTGCGTATAGGCTTTCTCTTCTCCATAGCGTGAAATCATTTCACTACGTACCATTTCAGCTAAATAAGGTGCTGATAGGTCAATTTCAGCACCGTGATACACACCAGTAATAGGGGCTGTGTTGGCGTCTTCAAATTGCGCTTGAGTAATATAGTTCTCGTCTAGCATGCGTAATAACACAACGTGACGACGTGCTTTGGCGCGCTTTGGCGAACGGATTGGATTTAATGCAGAAGGTGCTTTTGGTAATCCGGCAATGACCGCCATTTGGGCTAGGGTTAACTCATTTAACGTTTTACCGTAATAAACCTGTGCTGCAGAACCAATACCAAATGAGCGGTAACCGAGAGGGATCTTATTAAGATACAAGGTTAAAATTTCATTTTTAGTGAGATTTTGTTCGATATGCCACGCTAAAAATATCTCTTTAATTTTTCGAATAAAGGTTTTTTCTCGAGTTAAAAAGAAATTTCGAGCAACCTGTTGGGTGATGGTACTCGCCCCTTGTTTACGTTCACCCGTCATAATCATGATGCTGGCTGCACGTATTATACCAATCGGGTCTATGCCTGGGTGGGTATAAAAGCGGTTATCTTCTGTAGCAAGAAATGCCTTGATCATTAAGGGCGGGACATCGTCAATCTCTATAGGGATACGACGTTTTTCGCCAAATTGAGAGATCAGTTTGCCGTCCTGGCTAAAGACCTTCATCGGTGTTTGCAGCTGTATTGTTTTTAATGTAGTTACATCAGGTAGTTCTGGCTTGATATAGAAGTAAAGTGCAATGATGCTACCTACGCCGAACAGTCCGCTAACTAATAACAATACGGATAATCGTTTAATCCATTTCACAATAATTTCCACAATAATTTCCACAATAATTGAGTATTATATCTCTGTTTTGTGAAATAGTACGAGTTCTTTATGATAGACCTCAGAGATTTAAATCTGTATGCTTTAAATGTAACAAATAATTAACAAAATCCAATCGATGTTATTACATAGAGTTGAAGATCATCATGCTAAAGCTGTTTAAAAGGAATCAGACAGTGGCAATGATCGGAGTTGATTTTGGATCATCTTCCGTAAAAGCCCTAGCGCTGTCTAAGCGATCAGAGCATTATGTGGTAGATATGGTATCAGAGGTTGCAACGCCAAAAGGATGTGTCGTTGATCACCAATTGCAAGATATAGAAGCATTAACAAATGTGTTGCAACAAGTGCGTCAAAATTTTCCTTTCCGTTATAAGCAAGCTGCTACTGCCGTATCTGGTACAAATGTTATTACAAAAATTATTTATGTTGATACAGACCTTTCTGGCCCTGAGCTTGAAATGCATATCGAGTTGGAAGCGGAGAGTTTAATTCCTTTTCCGCTTGACGAGATCAGCCTAGATTTTGAAATATTAGGAGTAAATGAGAATAATCCCAGCAAGCATAATGTGCTGTTGAGCGCCACTCGCACCGAAAGCGTAGCTTCATTAGCAGGCTGTTTAGAAGAAAATAACTTTATTCCTCAAGTTGTCGATGTGGCTGCACATGCGTTAGCACGATCTCATGATCTGTATTTACGTTTGGCTGAACTACAAGATGATAGCAAGGTTGTCGCTGCGATAGATATTGGCACCAATATGACTATTTTTTCAATGCTGCATCAGGGGGAGTCGATTTATTCTCGAGTACAAAATTTTGGTGGTGAAAATTACACGCGAACGATCAGTGAACATTATGGTTTAAAGCGTGACGAAGCTGAGAAAGTGAAGCTCGCTCAAAATTTACCAATGGATTATGACATTGATGTTCTCGCCCCTTATATAACGGCATGTATTCAACAGATCCGTCGTAATGTGCAACTGTTTACTAACTCAGGTTCGTTACAAAAGATTGACATGATCACGCTGAGTGGTGGTTCTGCATTAATCATCGAGTTGGCTCAACAAGTCGAAATTGAATTGGGGATTACTACTCGTGTTGCGAATCCTTTTGCACAATTTGATTACTCTGAAGATGTTGAAGATAAAGCACGTTTAATCGCCAATGGTCCTCGTTATATGGTGGCACTTGGTTTAGCGATGAGGGCTTTATAATGTCAAATATTAATCTTCTTCCGTGGCGAGAAGCCGAGAAAAAGTCCCGACAGCAGCGTTTCTTTACCTTAAGTTGCATGAGTCTAGGTGCTACTTTGTTGGTCATGATTATGTTGAATATGGTGGTTGGTGGTTACATCAGTAATCAAAAACAACGTAATGCCTTGTTGATGCAAGAGATGCAAGTTATTGATGTTAAACTAGGTAAAATTAAAGAGTTACGTGGGCGTAAAGATAAACTACAAGAGCGTATTGATTTAATTCAAAGTTTACAGCGTAGTCGCAATACGCCGACACAGTTAATGAACACCTTGCCGCAATTGGTACCAGCTGGCGTTAATCTCGCCACTCTCACGTTTAAAAATGACATAATCAAAATACATGGCACCAGTGATTCGAATACGCGTCTCGCGGTATTACTGCGGAATATTGAGGAATCAACTTGGCTCAGAGATGGTAATTTAGACTCTATTATTGCGTTGTCAGAAGCAGAAGGAAATCGTTTTGAAATGCGATTTTCGGTAACGCCAATGATGACAGACGAGGGGGATCTAAAATGAATTTACAGGAACTTAATGAACTTGATCTTGAAGATCTTGGTAATTGGCCTAAGCCCGCTAAAATAGCTATTAATATTATATTTTCAGTATTAATTGCTGCGTTATTTTATTGGGTTTTTATTTCGACTTCACTACAAACGCTCGATAAAATTGAAAAAAAAGAAGCAAGTTTAAGGTTACAGTTTGAAGCAAAAGCAAGTCTTGCTGGTAACTTAGGTTTATATACCGCTCAGATGTCGGAAATGGAAAATTTATTTAACAGTATGCTTAGGCAGTTACCATCAAAAAGTGAGACTGCAGGATTGCTTGATGATTTGAGCTATATTGGTCAGCATAATGGTTTGCAATTACGTAAATTCAAATGGTTGCAGGAAGTAAAGCGAGACTTTTCTTATGAAGTACCCGTTAACCTTGAAGTGATAGGTACTTTTCATCAACTTGGTCAGTTCACCAGTGATATTGCTGCATTGCCACGGATTGTAACGCTAGAAGATTTCACTATTACTAAGTTGCAAGGGGAATTACTCAAAGTGAATATGATTGCCCGTACTTATCGTTATAAGGGGGATAAATGAAGCGTATTAGTAGCCTAATTTTTCTATCTCTGACGGTAGGTGGTTGTACTGCGGATAATCAAGATCTCGTTGATTATATTAATGAAGTTAAAGCACGTAAAACGATTAAAATTGAAAATGTACCGGATATGGAGGGGTTTGTTGCTTTACATTATTCTGAAACAGGGGCGCGTAACCCCTTTTCAAATCCTCGTCCAGAATCGGTAAAAGCAGAAACGCCATTTCCACAAGATTGTCCGCAGCCTAATTTTGCGCGGATTAAAGGACCGTTAGAAACTTACTCATTAGATAATTTGGGCATGCATGGCACCCTTGGAAGTGATAAACACCTCTGGGGATTAATTAGAGCAAGTTCGGGGGAAATATTTAGAGTCTCACCAGGTGATTATATTGGACTTAATCACGGTGAAATACTCGATATTACTAAAAACTATATTGAACTTTCTGAGTTGATATTAACAGGAAAGGGATGCTGGCAAGTTCGTACGACCCAAATTCCACTCAGTAACCAAGACCACAGTTAAGCCATTTTCAGGGATGATAAAATGACTAAATCACATGTAAGATGTGCCAAAATAGCAAAAATTTTGGTTTTATGGACGACCATTTTATGTTCTGCTTTCAGCTTTGCTGAACCGCAACTAAAACAAATTCATTTAAACGCTTTGGCAGAAGGGCTGTTAGAGCTCGAACTGGAGTTTAGTGAACATGTTGTTGAATATGCAGATAAATTACAATATTCACCGCATCAATTAATTATTTTAGTACCGGATGCTAGCTCAACTTTGTTGCTTAACCCTGTGGTTATCGAACAAGGTAATGTATTAAACGTAGCTGCAGAACGTGTTGATTTAGGGCTTAAAATTACTATCGCGTTAGATGAACTCGTACCGTATCAAATCACTCAAACGAATAACAGCTTAATCGCGACATTTGGCTTACTTGCCAGTGATGTGGCGGTGCCTGAAATCGCAAATAATACCGCCGATATAGATACGTTGGTGCTTGCTGTGGAACCGACTATCGTTACTACTAGCAATAGTGCTGTACTACCTGCTGCTTCTGTTATTGATAGTCATGTTGTTAGTCTTGATGTGCCTGCTGCGACGGTAAGTCCTTCGTTGCTTGTCACTAAGGATGGTCGTCAAGTGACAGTAGAATCGCCTAAAATCGAAGATATTTTACCTGTTGAAGAGAATGAAGAAGAAGATTTTAGTGGTTTTGTAAACCAAGTACGTGGTATTGATTTTCGTACAGGCAATGATGGCAGTGGTAAGTTAATTTTAACTATGAAAAATAGCTCTATGGCCGTTGATATTCAACGTAAAGGCAATAAATTAATCGCAGAATTTCACAGTACGGCTATTTTGAAAAAATTGCTCTATATTTTAGATGTAGCGGATTTTGGTACACCTGTAACCGCGATTGAAACTTTTCATGATGAAGGTGTGACTGCGTTTGAATTAGACGTGAGTGATGATTTCACTTACCGTTATGATCAAGCTGATAATATTTTTGTAATTGAAATTACTAAGCAAGATCCAGATGAAAAAACCAATAAATATCAAGGACAAGCGATTTCACTTAACTTTCAAGATATTCCTGTGCGTACAGTATTACAGTTAATCGCTGATTTTAATGAGTTTAACTTAGTTACCACGGATTCTGTGAATGGTAATATCACCCTGCGTTTAGATAGTGTACCATGGGAACAAGCACTTGATATTGTCATGAAAGTGAAAGGGTTAAGTAAGCAGCTTGAAGGTAATGTGCTGATGGTTGCCCCTTCGGATGAATTAGCTGCATTAGAGCGCCGTGATCTTGTCAGTAAAAAAGAAGTGGAAGGTTTAGCTGAGTTACAATCAGAGTTTATTCAGATTAGCTTTGCAAAAGCTGCTGATATCGCAAAGCTTTTAGCACAAAAAGATTCTAGTCTGTTATCATCTCGGGGTTCGATTAGTTTTGATGAACGTACAAATACAGTATTAATTAAAGATACAGCGACAGCAATCGCTAATGTGAGGCGGATTGTTGACGTATTGGACATTCCGGTTCGTCAGGTGGTTATTGAAGCTAGAATGGTATCTGTCGTTGATAATCTGGATGATGAACTTGGGATCCGTTGGGGTCTAAGTGGTAGTACTGATATTGGCAGTGGCTTTGGTTTATCATCGGGTTCGATTGAAGGTAACGATGCTTTTGCTGGTGGTAATGTGCCCGCTATTGGTGACAGACTCAATGTTAATTTGCCCGTGGCATCACCTGCAGGTTCTATCGCTTTTCAGATTGCTGAACTAGCGAATGGTCAGATACTCGATTTAGAACTTTCTGCATTAGAAGCAGAACAAAAAGCAGAAGTGATTGCGAGTCCAAGAATTACCACTACCGACCAAAAGTCTGCGTATATTGAACAAGGTACGGAAATCCCGTATGTTGAATCAAGTTCAAGTGGTGCTACTACTATCGCGTTTAAAAAAGCGGTATTGGGTTTACAAGTTACACCACATATTACCCCGGATAATAAAATAATCTTAGATTTGAAAATTAATCAAGATACTCGTGGTGATGATGTGAAAACCGTTGGTGGTGAAGCTGTCTCCATTGATACCCAAGTTATTAGCACGCAAGTGTTGGTTGAGAATGGCGAAACTATCGTGTTAGGCGGTATATTTAAGCATGAAATTAAAAAGATTGTAACGAAAGTTCCGGTTCTCGGTGATATCCCTTGGTTAGGTGTATTGTTCCGTAGTACTAAGAATATTAACCAAAAACGAGAGCTGTTAATCTTCGTTACACCAAAAGTGGTAGTGGATACGTTGTAACCTACCTTTGACAAAAGGCCGTAAAAACTATATAAATAGCGGTCTTTTTCTGCCTGAAATGTCATCACCTGGTTTTTTACCGGGTGTTGCTGATTTTGGCTGTTGCCAAATGTCTCATCACTGGTTGCTGCAATCAGAGGACATTTTATAGGTAGGTCTGGTGCCCCCTAAGAAAAAGGGTGTTATTACTTTAGATTTATTGAAGAGTTAAAATGGCTGAAAAACGTAATATATTCCTAATAGGCCCAATGGGCGCAGGTAAAAGTACAATTGGTCGCCAACTAGCGAGCCAGTTGCATTTAGACTTTATCGATTCGGACCATGAAATTGAACGCCGTACTGGTGCTGATATCTCATGGGTATTCGATGTTGAAGGTGAAGCTGGTTTCCGTGTTCGTGAGGCGGAAGTAATTGACGATCTAACGCAAGAGCAGGGAATTGTGTTAGCAACGGGTGGAGGCTCTATTTTAAGTAAAGAGAGTCGTAATTACCTTTCTGCTCGTGGTGTAGTTGTTTATTTAGAAACAACTATTGATAAGCAGTTAGTAAGAACATCACGCGATAAGCGTCGCCCTTTACTACAAACAGAAGAACCACGTGAAGTTCTGGAAACATTAGCTGATGCTCGTAATCCTTTATACGAAGAGATTGCTGATTTTACAGTTAAAACAGACGAACAAAGTGCGAAAGTTGTGGCGAATCAAATTATAAAGTTATTGGATTTTTAATTGGAGTAACATGGAAAGTTTAACTGTTGAACTGGGTGAGCGGAGCTACCCTATTTATATTGGTGAAGGCGTATTAACGCAAGTAGCGCAATTTACGGCTGCAATAACGACCAATAAAGTTGTTGTGATCTCAAACGATACGGTTGCACCGTTGTATTTACAACAGGTTCAAGCATTGTTGCACGACTATAAATTCGACAGTATTATTCTTTCTGATGGTGAACAATTTAAAACGTTAGATACTTTAAATGAGATCTTTACCGCGCTACTGCGTGAGAATTGTGGACGTGATACCACGTTGATCGCTCTCGGTGGTGGTGTTATTGGTGACATGGTTGGCTTTGCGGCCGCCTGTTACCAACGCGGTATCCCCTTTATTCAAATCCCGACGACTGTGTTGAGTCAAGTTGATTCCTCGGTTGGCGGTAAAACGGCAGTTAATCATCCGTTGGGTAAAAATATGATTGGTGCTTTTTATCAGCCCAATGCTGTTTTTATCGATACTGATTGTTTAGCGACCTTGCCTCGACGCGAACTGGCGGCAGGTATGGCTGAAGTGATTAAGTACGGGATCATTTATGATGCGGACTTTTTTGTTTGGCTAGAAGAAAACATTGCAGCGCTAATGGCGCTCGATACGGCAGCGTTGGAATACGCAATTTATCGTTGCTGTGAAATCAAAGCTGAAATTGTTGCTATTGATGAAAAAGAGCAGGGTTTACGCGCGTTACTCAACCTTGGTCATACATATGGTCATGCTATTGAAGCTGAAATGGGCTATGGCGTTTGGTTACACGGTGAGGCGGTTGCTGCTGGGATGATAATGGCAGCACAAACATCGGCATTAATGGGGCTATTAACAGCATCTCAAGTAACACGTATTGCTGCATTAATTGCGGCTGCTGAATTGCCTTTACTGGCGCCAGCAGAAATGAGCTTTGACGCATTTATGCAGCACATGAAACGTGATAAGAAAGTACTTAATGACCAACTTCGTTTTATTTTACCAACATCGATTGGTAGTGCCGAAGTATTATCGACAGTAACTGAAAGTACGTTACGCGATGTGGTTAATTTCCATAATCAGGCGGATTCTAGTGCACTATTCAGTTCAAACTGAAATTTATTCTCAAACGCAGCTGTGTGAACGGCTGCGTCATCTCACACAATTCTCTTCACATTTATTATTCGTAAGCGGTGAATCTGGTTCAGGAAAATCAACAGTATTACGTAATTATGTAGAATCAGATTTTAATCAAAAAACCATTACAATTGATGCGCAGCAGTGCCATGATGATAGGGCTGTGAGAACGCAAGTATTACAACAGATCAGCTATGATGGCCGTTTCAATGCGCATATAATGTTAGCCGAGAGCTTACCGTTACTTGCTCAGCAGCTTGAACATGAACTCACGCTATGTATTGATAATGCGATGACGTTATCGCATGCAAGTATTGCTGAGTTTGCGCAATTAGTGGAATTAAGTCTTAATCATAAAATTAATATTAAAATAAATATCATTTTATTTGCAGAAAGTAAGTGGGTTGATATAACCATACTGCCATTTGCAAAATCAGCAACAAATGTATTGGAGTTGGAAATGACTGTATTAGATCCAAAAGCCGCTGTGCAATTTGTTGAGCAGCAATTTAGTCAAGCTGGTTATAAACCCACGTTTGTTAATCAGGATGCAATTAATCATCAAATTGAAGCGTGTGATGGTAATCCCGCTGAATTAGCAAAATGTGCGCAAGCGATCATGCAAGGTCGAGTATATCGCGCTGAGTCACCCGCACCGAGTAAGAGGGATAAGACTGTGATAACGTCCAATAAGTCATTTTATTTAGCGGCGATCATTGCTGGCGTGTTGTTGTTAGGTAGTGCTGGATCATTTTTATATGATGTTTATCAAACGGAGCAAAAAGCTGTTGATACCGTGCTGGAAGAGCCTCTATTGAGCTCTCCCGTGATGACCGAGGGCGATGTTGTGATAGCTGATGTAAATACGGATGCGAGTGAGCCACAAATGTTAGCCAGTGATTGGGATGATGAGTTACCAACCGAAATAGGCCAAACTATCACGTTAACAGAACCTGTTGTACCCGCACCAAGCTCGCAAGTGGAAAAACAACGTATTGTAATTGATGATGCCGCCGTGAATAAGATGATCGCCAAGCAAAATTCATTAAATACTGCAAAAATAATTGATAGTAAAATGGTGGTTGAAGTCTCTAATGAAATAGTGCAAAAAGACACTGTAACGACAGCTAATACATTAGCCGGTCAAGCCTGGTTAATGGCTCAACCGGCGAAAAATTATACGTTTCAAATTGCAGGGTTAAGTCATAAATCACAGTTAAAGCAGTATTTAAACGAGAATGAATTATCTGAAAATATCTGGACATATCAAACACTACGTAACAACAAGCCTTGGTATGTGGTTCTTTATGGTAGCTTTACCAGTGTTGAGCAGGCGAATGCCGCGAAACTAAAATTACCAGCGTCCGTACAAAAAGATAAACCTTGGTTGAAACGATTCGCTCAAATCCAAAGAGATTTATAAATAAACAGCGCAATTTAGCTGTAATCCATGTACAATCGGCCCCCTTTTATTTAGCGATATAAGTCACAAATGCAGAAAACGCGAGCCTTCTTAAAATGGGCCGGAGGTAAGTATTCTCTGGTTGATCATCTACGTGAAAAACTACCGACTGGTAAGCGTTTAGTTGAACCGTTTGTTGGCGCTTGTTCAGTATTTTTAAATACTGATTATGACGAATACCTGTTGAATGATATTAATCCTGATTTGATTAATATGTATAAGATCCTACAAAACAAACCAGAACAATTTATTGCCGATGCTCAGCGTTTCTTTACGCCTGAATTTAATGATAAAGAGCGTTATTACAAAATACGTGAAAAGTTTAACAAAACTCGTGACCCTTATCAGCGTTCGTTAATGTTTCTTTACATGAATCGTCATGGCTTTAATGGTTTATGCCGTTATAACAAATCAGGTGGTTTTAATGTGCCATTTGGTTCTTATAAGAAGCCGTACTTCCCGTTAAAAGAATTACGTTTTTTTGCTGAAAAATCGAAAAAAGCCACGTTTATTTGTGAATCTTATTCTGAAGTTTATAAACGTTTACGCAGTGATGACGTCGTTTATTGTGATCCGCCGTATGCACCATTAAGTACAACTGCAAGTTTTACTTCGTATGCGACCAATGGATTTAGTCTGGATGATCAGGCGCTACTGGCTAAAGTTTCTCGTGAAACAGCACAAGAGCGACAGATCCCGATATTGATTTCGAATCATGACATTCCTTTAACGCGTGAACTTTATCATGGTTCTATATTTGAGGTTGTTCAGGTTAAACGTACTATCAGCCGTAATGCTGGTAAGCGTAATAAAGTCGACGAACTGTTGGCGTTATACAGCTAAATCATAATGTATTAACACTATTCGCTTAAATTTATCGGCCAATGCTGAGTTGTCAGTGTTATTCTGGTTTTATTATTTTACCCTAGGGGCTAACTTAGGGTAAGATTTGCACAGAGTAATGGAATAATAACAACTGAGAGCACGCTAAATGAAAAACTTTCTGATTGCCCCTTCAATTCTGTCTGCTAATTTTGCTAGCCTTGGCCAAGAAGTCGATGCTGTACTAGCTGCTGGTGCTGACGTCATTCATTTTGATGTTATGGATAACCACTACGTCCCTAATTTAACTATTGGTCCAATGATCTGTAAAGCATTGCGTGATCATGGTGTGACCGCGCCGATTGATGTGCATCTAATGGTACAACCGGTTGATCATATGATTAATGAATTTGCCAAAGCGGGTGCATCAATGATCACTTTTCATGCTGAAGCGTCTGATCATGTAGACCGTTCTTTGCAACTAATTAAAGAGCATGGTTTAAAAGCTGGCTTAGTATTAAATCCTGCGACACCTTTGCATTACTTAGATTATGTGATGGACAAGTTGGACATGATTTTATTGATGTCGGTAAACCCTGGTTTTGGCGGCCAAAGTTTTATTCCTTCCACCTTACAAAAATTACGTGATGTACGTAAATTGATTGATGCCAGTGGTCATGACATCATTCTTGAAATTGATGGTGGTGTTAAAGTTGATAATATTCGTGAAATTGCAGAAGCAGGTGCTGATATGTTTGTTGCTGGCTCTGCGATTTACGGCCAAGAAGACTATAAAAAAGTCATTGATGAAATGCGTTTGGAGTTAGAAAAAGCCAATGTTTAAGCTTATTTGTTTTGATTTAGACGGTACCCTTGTTGATAGTGTACCTGATCTTGCAGCTGCCGTTAATTGTATGCTGAGTGATTTTGAACGTGCTCATTTTTCGGAAGATGAAGTACGCGGTTGGGTTGGTAATGGTGCTCAAGTACTCGTGCAACGTGCGTTATCAGGCAGTGTTAATATATCTGATGATATTGATCCGGCATTATTTAATGATGCGCTGGCGTCATTTTTAAAGCACTATTCTGCAAATGTATATACACACAGCGTGTTATACCCAAATGTAAAAGAAACGCTAACAGCACTGAGAGAGGCAGGGTTTAAACTTGCTATAGTGACCAACAAACCTATGGTTCAAACCACGCCAGTACTTGAATTAGCGGGTATCAGTGAGTTCTTTGAAGTGGTACTTGGTGGCGATTCGCTAGCGGAGAAAAAACCAAATCCATTACCACTATTACATTGTTTAGATCACTATCAGTTTAAAGCTGAAGATGCGCTAATGGTGGGAGATTCTAAGAACGATATTATTGCAGCACAAGCGGCAAACTTCACTAGCTTTGGCTTAACGTATGGTTACAACTACGGTATTCCAATTAGCGACAGTAATCCTGACTTTGTAGCTGATGATATCAGTGAGCTTTTAGCGGCGGTGAAATTGAAGTAACGGCAGTGAAGTTAACGTAATCGCCTACTTTAGCGATAAAAATAGCCGCGATAACAGTATAAACATGATTGGGTAAGTAAGCTTGCTTGCCCACAATTGAATAAATTAAGAGATTGGGAAATATATCTATGACGAAACCTGTGGTATTAAGTGGTATTCAGCCTTCAGGCAGTATGACGATTGGTAACTATATTGGTGCAATCAATCAATGGCTGGACATGCAGGAACACAGCGACTGTCATTTCATGCTTGCGGACTTACATACCATCACGGTACGCCAAGACCCGAAAGAGTTTAAATCACAGGTGCTTGAAGGCCTAGCAATGTATGTTGCATGTGGTTTAGACCCTGAAAAGTCGACTATCTTCTTACAATCTCAAGTACCAGAACATGCACAATTGAGTTGGTTACTTAACTGTTATACGCAGATGGGTGAATTAAACCGCATGACGCAGTTTAAAGATAAATCGAACAACTCTAGCAGCAGTAATTCAGGTTTATATACTTACCCTGTGTTAATGGCGGCAGACATTCTGCTCTATCAAGCAGATGAAGTACCTGTTGGTGACGATCAAAAGCAGCATTTAGAATTAGCGCGTACGATTGCGACACGTTTTAATAATATCTACGGTGACGTATTTAAAGTGCCTGAACCGATGATTCCAACTTTGGGCGCTCGTATTATGAGCTTGCAAGATCCGCTGAAGAAAATGTCTAAGTCAGATGACAATCCAAAAGCTTTTATCAAGTTATTAGATGAGCCTAAAAAGATTGTCAAGAAACTGAAAAGTGCAGTAACAGACAGTGATGAGCAAGCGCGTATTTATTTTGATAATAAAGAAAAACCGGGCGTATCTAACTTATTGACGTTACTCTCTGTTGCAACAAAACGTTCAGTTGCTGATCTTGTGCCTGAATACGAAGATAAAATGTATGGCCACTTGAAAAAAGATACGGCTGATGCTGTTGTTGCTATGATTGAGCCGATTCAAGCGCGTTATCATGAGTTACGTGCTGATGAGACTGAACTGCAGCGCATTATGCGTATCGGTGCTGAAAAAGCGTCTGAGCGTGCTGCTCCTACGTTAGCTAAAGCATATGAAGCTGTTGGTTTCATTGCTAACAAATAAACCGTGGTTAGGTGATAGGCTTATTACCGAATAACAGTATTATTGAATAATCTAATCGTTAAAACCCTATATCTGATGGTATAGGGTTTTTTTATGATTTACTGTTCCGCTATATGTGCAACTGCTTCACGCACGAGGCGGCCAATCTCTACCCAGTTTCCTGCCATAATTAGCTGCGGCGCGACCATCCAAGTACCACCACAGCAGACGACACGCTCTAAATCGAGGTAATCAGACACATTTTTTTTACTGATGCCGCCAGTTGGCATTAAAGAAACGTCGACATAAGGTGCAAGTAAGGATTTTACCATTGCTATGCCACCGGACGCCTCTGCTGGGAAGAACTTCATAAACGTTAAGTTAAGCGCTAAACCTTGCTCGATTTGACTGGGACTATTAACGCCAGGAACGATCGGCATGCCAATCTCTTGGCTGTATTTTACTGTGGTTGGGTTTAGCCCTGGCGCCACGACGAATTCTGCACCTACTGCCTTTGCCTTATCTACTTGTTCGGCGTTTAATACAGTGCCTGCGCCAATACACATGTCTGGGTAGGCCTCACGCATTAGGCGGATAGCTTCTGCTGCAGCTTCTGTCCTGAATGTAACTTCTGCAACAGGTAAACCATTCTCTACTAAGGCTTTAGCCAATGGTACGGCTTGTGAAGCATCATCAATTTGAATCACTGGGATGATTTTGAATTGTTTTAACTTAGCGATTAGCTCTTTAGACATGGTTATGCTCCTGTTATACCATTGGGTTTTAATGATTAGCGATTAAATATGCTCAAATTGTATAGAACAATACTATACCTTGCATAGTATAAGCATTTATTTAATACCCTGTAATATTGAGGTATTTTACGTGTATTTACATACAAGGTTAGATTTAGCTTGGTATGGCTTAGCTAAATAATGAAATGCACAAGGCAAAGAGTAATAATAGTGAGATAACTTGCCAAAAACGTTCCGGATTTTTTTCAACCAATGTTTGCTTACGATTATTCTTATATTTGGGATTAGGATGTTGTAACTCATATAAGAGTTCGGATACATCTCCATGGCGCTTATTCGGATCGAAGCGCAGGCCTTTTTTTATTGTGCCATCTAACCAGAATGGGACTAATGGGTTGTGTTCATAGGCCGGAATATACTTAGTATTAAGATACGCCTTTTGGGTTCGACAGGTTTCTAGTTTGCCATTAAAAGGTTGTTTACCTGTAAGCATCTCAAAAATTATAACGGAAATGGCAAAGATATCTGATTGCGCAGTACTATCACCATTGATCACGGTTTCTGGGGCGGAGTAGGCTGCTGTGCCAAGGATCTTGTCTCGTTGTAATGGGGTCGCTATTTCTGCGATGCCTTTGACGAAACAAGAACCAAAATCAATAATTTTAACTTGGCTGTTGTTATCGATCATGATATTACCGGGCTTTAAATCTTGATGTAGTGTTTCTTTACGATGAAAAGCACGTAAGCCTTTAATGACCTGTTCTACAATATTAAGTACATCTTGGATTGGCGGATTCGGATTTCGACTTATCCATTGCTCTAGCGTAATGCCTTCAATGACTTCCATTAAATAATAGAGGTGGCTTTTTTTCCTGTTGGTTTCGACAATTTTTAAAATATGCGGGTTATGCAGTCGTGAACCAATCCAAGTTTCCATGGTAAAGCGTTCGATATAAGCATGGTCATCGATATAATTGACCGAGGGAGCTTTCATACAGTATTGCTGCTTGGTTTCTTTATCTTCGACTAAATATAAGTGACTGCTGCTACTGGCATGTAACTCTTTAATGACTTTTAGTCCATCAATCGATAACCCAGTGCGTAATGCGGGAGGGAAAGGCATGGAGGCAAGGTGTACATGTACATCTTCGGCACTGAGCTTAGGTAAACTGTCGATACGCAATAATTGGCAGCTGATATTATCATTACTGTTATTGGCCAGAGCATGTTGAATTAGCTGCTCGCAGCATGCTTCAAAATTATTATCTACAGATTCATGCGTCTGTTGCACCATCTCTCGTAATAATTTATCGCTAACAAAATCATGCAATCCGTCGGTTGATAATAAGAACACATCACCGACTTGTAATTCGACTTCTTTATAATCCACATCGAGGGTGACATCTAGACCCATCGCGCGGGCGAGGTAAGACTGTTTACTATTAACAACAGTGGTGTGATCTCGGGTTAATTGCTCAAGGGTATTGTTACGTAAACGGTATATTCGTGAATCACCGACATGCAATAGATGGGCCGCATGCGATTTAAAGACAATGGCACTTAAGGTGGTGAGGTAGCCTTTTTGAGCATCGGCAAATTGTCGACCTTGACTGTATAACCAACGATTGAGTGCGGTTAACACCTGACCTGTTGATTTTCCAACGGACCAGGTTTCAGGTGTAGAGTAATAATCAGATAAGAAATTATGTACGCAGGTTTCACTGGCTTCTTTACCTGCTTCTGACGCGCTGACACCATCAGCGATAATGGCAACAGCGCCTTTGGTGGTAAGCAGTAAATCATCAGGAATACGAATACCTATGGCATCTTCATTTTGGGCTTTTATGCCTTCAACAGAGCGCTGACCTATGGTGAAGGTCGCACTGCCTTGTAAGTGCCATGGCGACATAATTACTCCTTGTAAATGATATCAATACTGAATGTTATGCTGTTACTTCCACCATACCATCTGTAATACGTACCGCATATACTGGTACAGATAAAGTGTCATCTTCAAGACATTCACCTGTGGTTAAGCTGAAATGTTCTTTATACAGTGGTGATGATACCGTTAAAATGTCTTTTACCGATGTAATAAGGCCGCGTGATAATACGTTGGCTTTACTGGCGGGGCAGTAGTTATCAATGGCAAATAATTGATCCGTTTTACGGTCAAAGAAAATAGCAACTTGCTTACCGTTCACTAACGCACACACACCGGCATCTGGGGTGAGTTTATCTTTTGCAATAATTGGAGTCCAAGTCGTCATAATAAATCCTTAAATCTGCTATTAGCGGGTGAGGACTCCCGCTAACAGCTGTTATAGATAGTTGTTAATCGATAACGGTTATAATTGTTGTTATCGATTGCTGTTAGGTTGAACCTGATGGTTATTAACCTGTTAGTTCACTTCGAGCACTGGGATTTGACCGGCGCGCTCTGCGGGTGTCGCAGGACGGATTTGATCGCGGACCTCAACAAATTGTACAGCGCTGTCTTGTTCTTCAGAGTTAATGAAGTGCTTAAAGCGCAGTAGTTTTTCAGGACTTTCAATCGTTGTTTTCCACTCACATTGGTAGTTAGCAATGTTTGCGGCCATTTCAGATTCAAGCTCTGCAGTAACACCCAGTTTGTCGTTAATTACAACGTCTTTAAGGTAATCCAAGCCACCTTCAAGGTTTTCTAGCCAAACCGATGTACGCTGTAGTCGATCTGCGGTGCGGATATAGAACATCAATACACGATCAATATATTTGTACAGTGTGTCAGTATCTAGGTCGGTAGCGAATAAATCGGCATGACGAGGGCGCATACCACCGTTACCACAAACATAGAGACCCCAGCCACCTTCTGTCGCAATAATACCGATGTCTTTGCCCTGCGCTTCAGCACACTCTCGAGTACAACCAGAAACGCCAAACTTAATTTTATGGGGAGAGCGTAAACCTTTATAGCGGTTCTCAAGATCAATGGCTAGTGACATGCTGTCTTGCACACCATAACGACACCAGGTACTACCAACACAGGATTTTACTGTACGTAGTGATTTACCGTAAGCATGGCCTGTTTCGAAGCCTTCAGCGATCAGCCATGCCCATATGTCGGGTAATTGATGTAATTGCGCACCAAATAAATCGATACGGAGTCCACCTGTTATCTTGGTATATAAGCCATACTTTTTAGCTACTTCACCGAGTACAATTAATTTTTCTGGCGTGATTTCACCCGCTGGAATCCGTGGTACAACAGAGTAGGTACCATCTTTTTGCATGTTACCTAAATAAACGTCATTGACGTCTTGCAGGCCAAGGTGATCGTCTTCGAGAATGTAATCATTCCAGAATGACGCCAGAATGTTGGCCACTGTTGGACGACAAACTTCACAACCATGACCTGAACCAAATTCGGTGATTAATGCTTCGAATGTTTTAATACGTTTAACCCGTATTATGTCCGCCAGTTCTGCACGTGAGTAAGTAAAATGCTCACACAGGTCGGTGTTTACTTCAACACCCATGCTTTCAAGCTCGGCATTAAGTACTTGCGTGACGAGAGCGCTACAACCACCACAACCTGTACCGGCTTTAGTAATTGATTTAATATCACCAATGCTGGTTGCACCATCTTGTACCGCCGCGCAAATCTGACCTTTTGTGACATCAAGGCATGAACAAATAACGGCTGAATCAGGCAGGGCATCAACCCCCATCGTCACTGCGCCACCTTCTGCTGGTGGTACTAACATGTTCTCAGGTGAACCTGGAATATCCATGTCGTTTAAGTAAATTTGTAACCAGGTACCGTAATCTTCAGCTTCACCAACCATGACAGCGCCAAGTAGTTTCTTACCGCATTCGCTAATCACTAATTTTTTATAAATTTGGTCTGCTTCGTTGGTGAATACATAATTTTGAGCGCCTTCGGCATTACCATGGGCATCACCGATACTTGCAACGTCAACACCAAGCAGTTTTAGCTTGGTACTCATATCAGCACCTGTAAAGGCTAACTTTCCTTCACCAACGATGTGGTCAACAGCGACTTTCGCCATTTGGTAACCCGGCGCCACAAGCCCGAAGATACGTCCCTGCCATAATGCACATTCACCAATTGCGAAAATATTTTCGTCAGATGTTAAGCAGTTATCGTTAATTTGGATACCACCACGTTCGCCTAGTGTTAGGTCGAATGAACGTGCTAATTCATCTTGCGGGCGAATACCGGCAGAGAAGATGATCATGTCGGTTTCAACGTGAGAACCGTCAGCAAAGTTCATGCGATAACGACACGTTTCACCTTTAACAATTTCTTTGGTATTTTTTTCTGTGTGTACAGTAACGCCTAATTCTTCAATCTTATTACGAAGAATTTTGCCACCACCATCATCAACTTGCACTGCCATTAGGCGAGGTGCGAATTCAACAACATGGGTTTCTAAACCTAATTGTTTGATTGCATTTGCAGCTTCAAGACCCAGTAGACCACCACCGATAACCACACCAACTTTACTTTCTTTTGCCGATGCTGTGATGTCTTCAAGATCGTTAATTGTACGGTAAACAAGACAATGGTCTTGGTCTTTACCTGGAATTGGCGGCACGAATGGATATGAACCTGTCGCGAGTACTAACTTGTCATAACTCTCGACACGACCTTGTGCTGTTGTTACTGTTTTAGCTGCTTTATCAATACTAACAACTTTATCGTTTACAAAGTACTGAACGCCATTGTTGTCATAGTATTCTGGCGATGTCATCATTAAGTCATCAGCTGTTTTACCACTGAAATAAGCACTTAATTGAACACGATCATAAGCAAGGCGAGATTCTTCACTAAATGTGGTGATTTGCACTTCACCCATCTTTTCTTGTTGAATAAATTGGTCAATGAAATGGTGACCTACCATGCCGTTACCGACAACTATAATTCTTTTCATGACATGCTCCGTTATGCGCTTAATTCTTGATTTTTTGCCGCTTGCTCTAGATCTCTCCAACTCAGTTGCTCTGCAAGAGAGACAACTTTACCGATCACGATCAGGCTAGGGCTTTGTAATTGGTGTTCAATCGCGAGTGCTGGCAATGTAACTACTGTGCCAACGAATTCTCTTTGTTGTAGTGTCGAGCCGTTTTCTATCAAGGCTGCAGGTGTATCACTGGCTAAACCATGGCTGATAAGTTGCGCTGAAATTTCAGCTAATTTACCAAGTCCCATATAGAACACTAAGGTGTGTTCAAGGTGTGCAAGTTGCGACCAATTGAGGTCTAGCTGGCCATTTTTTAGGTGTCCAGTAATAAAGGTACAGCCTGTTGATAAACCTCTGTGGGTTAACGGGATTCCTGCGTAGGCGGTACAACCTGATGCCGCTGTTACGCCAGGCACGACGATTGTTTTTATATCGTGGGCATGGAGCACAAGTTGTTCTTCACTACCGCGGCCAAATACAAACGGGTCACCGCCTTTTAGGCGACAAATATTCAGACCTTGTTTAGCTTTATCGACCATGAATAAATTCAACTGATCTTGTGGAATACAATGGTCTGCTTTTTTCTTACCCACATAAATAGCTTTGGTGTGGGTTGGAAATAAGGCTCTAATTTCATGGCTAACCAAGTTATCAAACAAGATCAGATCGGCATTCTCAATCGCTTTTAATGCTTTTAGTGTGAGTAACTCTGGATCCCCCGGACCTGCTCCTACTAATGCCACTTGACCTAGCGTGTTGTTATTTTTTGATTGCGCTTTGGTAATTAATTCAACTGTCATGACTCACATCCCTGTAGTACTGCTCTGTACTCACTAACGCAAAGACAGTGCCAACTCTGTAGGTTAAGTGTTAGTTGTTGATATTTAAGGGTTTGTTTCTATGCCTTGTTTTGTATAAGGGATTTTAGATGATTAAGTACTGTGATGTTGCACCAGTTTTTTCATTCACGCACAGCCATGGTGCAGTTAAGTTGGAGTTGTTGATAACAGATGTCGTTAAAATGGTGGAACGTGTGGGCAAATGACAGGAAAATCTCTGTGTTTATGCAGTTAAAGAAGAACATCATCCTTTTTATGGTGAATTAAAGTAAGGTGGCTTGGTTATTGCTCACCTGTGTTTATAACAAAGCTATAAAAACAATAAACAATGTGTTGAGCAATTCAATGGAGACGTCTTATGATTTTCGGACGCAAGGATCAAAAGCCTATTCGTATTGCGGATAAGCAGGTAAAAGAATGGAAATATACAACGTGTGGATATTGTTCTACAGGTTGTTCTATCGAGATCGGTATTAATAAGCAAGGGAATGCAGTTGCGAGTCGAGGCGTTGCTGACGCAGATGTCAACAGAGGTAAATTGTGTATTAAGGGTATTTTTGAACATGAATTATTTGACGCGGCGGGCCGAGGTAATAATCCGCTTGTGCGCGATCACATTCATGATCAGTATAAAGAAACGAGTTGGGACAGCGCGCTCGATACCATGGGCGATAAAATTAAAGCGATTCAAGCGCAATACGGTAAAGATTCATTTGCGATTGTTTCTACTGGGCAGTTACTAACCGAAGAGTTTTATACGTTAGGTAAATTAACGCGAGGCTGTATCGGAACGAACAATTACGATGGTAATACAACATTGTGTATGGCCTCGGCCGTATCAGGTTATAAACGTTCATTTGGTTCGGATGGGCCTCCCGGTTGTTACGATGATTTCTTGCACACCGATTGCCTTATTGCCTGGGGTTCTAATCTGCCTGAGCAGCACCCTGTTATTTATTGGCGTTTAAAAGAAGCCAAAGAACAACGTAACTTCCCGCTTATCGTGGTTGATCCGCGTGTCACTATGCTTGCACAGTTTGCTGATATCCATTTACCCATTAGTCCTGGTACCGATATCGTATTACAAAATTCATTAATGCACGTGATCTTAAAAGAAGGTCTCGAAGATAAAGACTATATCGAAAAATACACCAACGGTATTGAAGAATTAAGAGCCTGTGTCGAAGATTTTGACCCAACATCAGCCGCTAAAATATGTGGTATTGATGAAGATACCATTCGTCATGTAGCTCGTTTATTTGCTAAGGCTGGGCGTGCTATGAGTATCTGGACCATGGGACTGAATCAAAGTACTCATGGTAGTGATGCGATTACCGGCTGTAATTCGTTATCGCTTATCACTGGTAATATCGGTGTACCGGGTGGCACGAGCTTATCTATTACTGGTCAATGTAATGCGATGGGCACACGTGAATGGTCTTCTTGTTCAGGCTTACCTGGTTATCGCGCATTAGAGAAAGAAAAGGATCGTAACGATATTGCTGAATTTTGGGGCATTGACCCAGAGTTCTTTCCGAAAAAACGTGGTTTAGCACAAACTGATATTTTCCCTGCTATTGAAACAGGGCAAATTAAAGGCCTATGGTTAGTGGCGACAAACCCGATGACGTCGATGCCGAATACTTCACGTATTCGTAAAACGTTGGAAAAATTAGATTTCCTCGTGGTGCAAGATGCGTATCAAGATGTAGAAACAACCCAATATGCGCACATGTTTTTACCTGCTGCTGTTTGGGCAGAGAAAGAGGGTGTATTCACCAATACGGAGCGCCGCGTTAACCGCGTGAGTAATGTGCAAGCACCAAAAGGTAACTCTAAATCTGACTTTTGGATCTTCTCTGAATTATCGAAACGTTTTGAAAATGGTCAAAAAATCACTTTTCCTGTGACGACTGAAGAAGCATTTGAAGAAATGAAAACCTTGTCTAAAGGCGCTGGCCGTAACCTTGATATTTCAGGGATGACGTACGAAAAAATTGAAAAAGCTCGTGGTCTGCAGTGGCCGTATCGTGAAGGTGCAACGAACAATGATGAAGGCGCTCGTTTATATACCGATGGTAAATTTGCAACGCCAACAGGCAAAGCCAACTTAATTCCGCTGCCTTGGATTGATAATAATGAACACCCCTGTGATGAATACCCATTCTGGTTAAACAGTGGCCGTGTGGTTGAACATTTTCATACCCGTACGCGTACCGGGAAAATGGGTAATCTCAACAAATATAGCCCAACACCGTATATGGAAATGAATCCAGATGCCGCAGCTAAGCTCGGTATCAAACATCAAAGTTATGTGCGTTTGGCTTCGCGTCGTGGCGATGCGGTGGTCATGGTGCAATTAACGCAGCGCGTCGCACCAAATGCGGTATTTATTCCATTCCATTTCCATGATTGTGTGAATCGCTTGTCGTTAGGTCTACTTGATCCGCATTCTCGTCAGCCTGCATTCAAGCAGAGTTCAATTCGTATTGAACATGTGGACCAGAAGCTGGCGGCGAAAATGAACCGCGAACGACGTACGTACTAAGTTAAGCGCAACGCGATAACATAAGAGGGATAAATTATGTTAGACAAATTAGAACAGTTTAGAGACCGCCTTGATCAAATAGGCGCGGCAGAAAAACCGGTTGTTAAAGATGGTACGCCTATCTTTGAACAGCGTGTTGGTGAGCAACATTACGCAAAATTATCAGATGTAGAAATATTTGATGTTAATACATACGGTAAAAAAATTGACTTAATCGAACGTGCCGAAGGCAAACTACCCGTTGGTCGTTCAATGAATATTAATGAAAATAAAGCGGTAGGTGATAACCCTAATCGTAATAAACAGCATGCTTTCCACTTTACTGCGGATAACTGTATTGGTTGTCACGCTTGTGAAGCCGCATGTAGTGAAAAAAATGACAACCCTGCACACATTGCCTTCCGTAGTGTGGGTTATGTCGAGAGTGGTAGCTATCCTGATTACAAACGTATTAATATTTCAATGGCGTGTAACCATTGCGATGATCCTGTTTGTTTGAAAGGTTGCCCAACGAAAGCTTATACCAAACATGTTGAATACGGTGCTGTATTACAAGATCCTGATACCTGTTTTGGTTGTGGTTATTGTACTTGGGTTTGCCCATACAATGCACCACAGCTTGACCCAATTAAAGGTCAGGTATCTAAATGTAATATGTGTGTCGACCGATTAGAAGTTGGTTTAAAACCTGCGTGTGTATCTGCATGCCTCGGTAATGCACTTAATTTTGGTGTTGTGGAAAACATGCCAGAGAACCGAATTCAGGCTAAAACATCTATTCCGGGATTTCCTGACCCAAGTATTACCAATCCGAATATTCGTTTTCAGCAGACCACCAGTACTCAGCGTGAAATGACGCGTACTGATAACATGCCGCTTAAATACCATAAACAAGATGATGGGTCATTCCGCTCTGTTGTTGATGAAAAAGATGGTAAAGAGCAATCGTGGAACTTGGGACGCTTGAGTTCACGTGAAAATCCATTGGTGATATTCACGTTGTTTTCACAAGCGGCGATGGGCGCATTTGCGCTTATTTTCCTTGGTCCATTACTGGGTATTGAAAGCTTAACTGGATTTGCAGAATCAGGCGCGGGTTTATCATTACTGGTTATATTAATGGCGATGCAAGCTATTGGTTTACTAATGTCGACACTTCATCTTGGTAAACCAAAGCGTTTCTATCGTGGTTTTAACAATTTAGCGCATTCTCCTGTCAGTCGAGAGGGTTTAGGCGTGGCTTTATTCTTTGGTTTCATGGGGGCATTTACTTTCTTCCAAGGCGTAGCATGGTTCTTTGATATGCACTTCTTTACTTATGTCGCGTCACTATTTGGTGTACTGGCGTTAGTGGGCACCACGGGTGGTTTGTACTACATGTACCGCAGCTATCGTATTAAAGCACGTCCGTTCTGGGACCATTGGCAAACTGCTTGTTCGTTTGTTGGTTCTGCCATCGCACTTGGCACGCTATTAACGGCATTAGTCGCTGTGATTGGTAGCGCTGAGCTTTATCCATTACTGACTGAGCTGGCACCGATTGCAATCATAGGCTTAGTGATTGAAGCATTTGGCCTTTATTCACATGCAAAACATCTTAATGTAGAGCAGGGGGAAGGTGCGGCTTCGCATTATGTACAATGCACTACTTTTGGTAAAACGTATAAGTTACGTAACCTTGCCATTGCGGTTAATATTTTTGTAGTAACTTTGCTGTCTTTATTAGCGCCTTCTGGCTTATTAAGCTTGTTATGGTTATTGCCAATTGTATCGATTGTATTCGCGTCAACGGTAAGTCGTGCGCTGTTTTATGTACTTGTTATTCCGACTACAATGCCAGGTGCATTTTTCTGGAAAAATAAAGGTTTTGAGCAGCATGCCCGTGATGTTGGCTTAGCAGATATGCCACAAGTGGGTGTTATACCTGATTTTCACTAATGGACTCTGATTTGCAATAAATTGTAGAGACAGAATGATAAGGGCAGCGCTTGCTGCCCTTTATTATGTTCATGATAATATTAATTTTCTCGAAGTATTGAATCTTATCGATAAGTTAAAGTCATACTAAAGGATTAGCATTAGCCGATTGATTTATTTTTATTTTTCATGTTAATGTAATTTTCTGTAATTAAACTAGAGCTTTAATAATCTAGCGTTAAACTAGATTGTACATAAATAATACAGTTTCCGATAAGTTAATAACTTTTTAGTTATTTATCAGTAGGCTGAATTATCAATTTGAAATATTCAAGACTATATATTTTATTTGTGGGGTTGCGCGGATGCTCGAATTTGTCGATAAGCATCAGTCGTGATAAGATCTCGCGGGTTAATTTGTGATAACGGGAGAATTGTTGATGAGCAAAGATATGCAAAGTATGGCATTAGTTCCTCAGGGGAGCATTGAAGCCTATATTCAAGGTGTGAATAGTATTCCAATGTTGACTGCTGAACAAGAAAAGGAACTAGGCGAACGCTTGCAGAATGAAGGTGATGTTGATGCTGCACGTCAGTTAATCATGTCGCATTTACGCTTTGTTGTTCACGTTGCTCGTGGTTACGCAGGTTATGGCCTTTCTCAAGCGGATCTAATCCAAGAAGGTAATATCGGCTTAATGAAAGCCGTTAAACGATTTAACCCTGCAGTTGGCGTAAGACTGGTGTCTTTTGCTGTACATTGGGTGAAAGCGGAAATTCATGAATTTGTGCTTCGTAATTGGCGGGTAGTGAAAGTTGCGACGACTAAAGCGCAACGCAAACTATTCTTTAATTTACGTAAATCAAAAAAACGCTTAGGCTGGTTTACCAATGCTGAAGTGCAAACAGTTGCTGAGACCCTTGGCGTTTCGACTAAAGATGTAGTCGAAATGGAATCAAGAATGTCTTATTCAGATCAAGCATTTGATTTGTATGCTGATGATGATAGCGATAAAGATTCAGGTTCGATGAGTTTCTCGCCAGCACAGTATTTAGAAGACAATGCTTCGGATGTTGCACAACAAGTTGAACGTGAAAACTGGGATAAAAGCGCATCTCAACGTTTAACTAACGCAATTTCTGAGTTAGATGAGCGCAGTCAAGATATCGTTAAATCTCGTTGGTTGGCGGAAGATAAAGCTACACTGCAACACTTAGCTGATCGTTATAGTGTTTCTGCTGAACGTGTACGTCAGTTAGAAAAAAATGCAATGAAAAAACTTCGCGAGTTTATTTCAGAATAACGAACACACAGAATTGTTAAAAATGAGGTCTCCGAATGGAGGCCTCATTTTTTTTGGCAAGAAATTAAGTACAAGTTTAATTATAGTTAATGATAGATGGAAAATAACATGAATAGAGATCCCCTATTTGGTTTTCAGGGAAGTGAGCTTAAAAGCTACTTAGAGCGTAATAAATTAACTGAAAATCAAATGATGTTGGTTTATAACGGGTCTGGTATGACACACGAATATAGCCTAGCACATGTTGTAATACCTGAAGAGGGTAAGCAAAAAAGGATTGTTGTGCGGCTCTTAAGTAGCGGTGAAGACGTTACCTTCTTCCGTACAGGTAAAAGTGTACTGAAGAAAACTGCGCATTATAAAGTGATGCCTATGGTACCTTGGCTAATGACACGTTTTGGTACGCAAGAGCAAATTCGATTTAACTGGAAATGGGGTTATGCTTAAACTCTCGCGTTAAGTTTAGAAGAGAGTTGGCCCAATCATAAGTTTTTATGATTGGGCCTTTTTGTAACTAAGACGTGCTAACTCTGGTATGTTAATAAGCGATTATGCCATCTGTTTAAAGCTAGTCTTTAGTTCAACCATTAACTGTTGTTGCCAAGCCACTTGGTATAAATTGGTAGACTCTTCTTTTAACTGCGCAATTTTAAATAATTCAATTTCAGATATTTCACGTTGCTGCTGCTTGGCATTATGATTGATTTCTTGGATCTTGGCGTAATTGTCATGTTCAGGCCCATTCTTAATTGCTTCAATACGATCTACATGCAACTGCACTTCTACTATCATTTGTGTTTTTGGTAATCGTACTAATAAATTTATATCACGGTAACCATTTTGTTTTGGGCTGTTAAAACGGTTTTTCACTTGGATGATATCGGTTTCTTGTTCAAGTAGCTCATAAGCACTGAGTAATTCATGACTGTTTTTGGCTACAATTGAGCTACGGGCTAAATCGGTAATTTTCTCTACTGCGCCATCATGTTTGTTAGCAATCTTAGCTTGTGCTCTTTTAATGCTTTTGATTGCAGGAATAACAGCACTTGTCTGTGACATTAATGCAATTTGTTGAGTTAAGGTCGCTAACTCATTTTGTGCTGATTCAGCTAATGAATAAAGTGAGTCAAAATCGCTGTAAGGTTGCATGATATTACTGCTGCTAATATCAGACAGTTGATAAAGTCCGGCTAAGTCTTTGCTTATTTGTGTGCGTACTCGGTTAGTTGCACTGCCGTTATTAGAAGTTTGACTAAGGCTAAGCATGGTTGCGGCTTCAAGCGGCGCTTTACCTGCTAGCATTAATACTAAAATTAATGATGTTCTGAGAAAGCTATACATAGGTATCCTTTTTTAGAAAAAGCATTTGCATCATTGTATGCTGATACTTAGTAATAGATGAGTGCGCTCAGTCACAATTCAAGCTGAGGCAGTGTAAAGCTGTGTAAGAAGTGACTAAGCTTGTCGAATAGTGAGAGTGATATCACTTATTCACGTGGAATCAGTTTATTAACTAGTAAATATGCCTGTGCGCTTGTATTTTATTTAAGTTAGAGTGTTTGGGATCAATCATCCCCAATATCGTTTCTATAATTAAGGCTTATTCAATGATGAAAAAAACAATAACGGCAGTAATGATTGTTGCAGCTCTTTCTGGCTGTGCTCGTCAAAATGCGACAACTGGTGAAGACGAAACGAATACCGCAACGAAGTCTGCCATTGGTGGTGCAATTGCTGGTGCATTAATCGGTGCTGCAACGGGTAAGAAAAATGCAGCGATATATGGGGCCGTTGGTGGTGCTGCAATCGGTGGTGGTATTGGTTACTATTTTGATCGTCAAGAAGAAGAATTACGCCAAGAATTGACGGGTTCTGGTGTACAAGTTAAGCGTGTTGGTGAAAACGAACTGCAGTTGATTATGGCTAAGGGTATTGGTTTTAAAACCGCGGGTTATAACTTAAGTGGTGATATTCATTCAAGCTTAAACAGTGTTGCTAAAATTCTTAATGAATATCCTAAGTCATCACTACGTATTGTTGGTCATACGGATAGTATAGGCAGTGCAGAGTCTAATTTAACACTCTCTGAAGAGCGTGCAGAATCTGTGAGTGAATACCTCAATAAACGTGGTATTAAATCAGGTCGTTTATCTACGCGTGGTTATGGTGAACGTCGTCCTATTGCATCAAATATGACAAAAGATGGTCGTGCTGCTAACCGTCGTGTGGAAATTACTATTACTGCTAATTAGTTTCAAAACATGCAGGAGCGACCAGCTGACGTCATATTAATTGTTGCTGGTTGTATCATAAGCCGAACCAAGTGTTCGGTTTTTTTGTATTGATAAATTAAAGGGCTCAGCTAATGCGCGAGTAGTATTAATATATAGGATTATTAAATTAAAATACGAGGCAGGACTAAATTTTAGATAAAAAAAGACCCAGTTATATAAATAACTGGGTCTTTTTAATTGGCTCCCCTTGCTAGACTTGAACTAGCGACATATGGATTAACAGTCCACCGTTCTACCAACTGAACTAAAGGGGAATTATTTGGTGCCCGAACCCGGAA